>NZ_MVON01000006.1:0-153659 GCF_002018925.1 Acinetobacter sp. MF4642 | reverse complement strand
AAATACTCGAAGAAGATTTAGGCATAGATGTATATTTCTGTGACCCACATTCCCCCTGGCAAAACGGCACATGCGAAAATATGAATGGTTTAATTAGGCAATATTTACCTAAAGGGATTGATTTAAATCAGGCAGATCAGCATTATTTAAATCAAGTTGCCATGTCACTGAATACTCGTCCTAGAAAGGCGTTAGATTGGCTTACACCATTAGAGAAATTTGCTCAGCTTGTTGATTATCATAAGGCTTTTGAAACTGTCGCACCTCATGTTTGAATTCGCCTAGACTTCTTGCGTTAGTCAAATTTTAAGCAGTCGAAAGCTATATTTTGTGAGGTTTTAGCCAATTCAAAAATTAGATAAAACTATACTTTCGCAAGAGGTCTATTTAAATAATAAATAAGGTGATTTTATGAATATTAAATAAAGGACTTTACTTACTATTTAAAAATCACCTTTTATTTTATCTATAAATAATTCTAAGTGTTATCGGCTAATTGGTTTGCGGGAGAAATGTTGTTCACCATAATACCTTCTTGCTCGGTACTCTCATCTTTATTGCCCTCAGTACGTGCAATCACGGCAGTTGCAATACTATTTCCAATCACATTGGTTGCCGTACGGCCCATATCTAAAAACTGATCAATCGCTAAAATTAATAGAATACCGGCTTCAGGAAGTTGGAACATAGCCAGAGTGGAGGCAATCACCACAATAGATGCTCGTGAAACACCTGCAATCCCTTTACTCGTAATCATGAGGGTAAAGAGTATGAGTGCTTGCTGGGAAAAACTTAAATCAATGTTGTAGGCTTGTGCAATAAATAACACGGCAAATGCCATATACATCATCGAGCCATCGAGGTTGAAAGAATAACCTAAAGGGAGAACGAAACTGGTAATGCGTTTAGGCACACCGAATTTATCCAAAGCTTCCATGGTTTTTGGATAAGCCGATTCACTACTTGCGGTCGCAAATGCCAACATGGTGGGTTCACGCACGATTCGCATCAATCTAAAAATATCTTTTTTCAAGAAGATATAGCCGAATGCAATCAGGAGAGTCCAAAGCACCAAGAGTCCCACATAGAACTGTCCAATGAGAATACTATAATCGATAATCAGCTTAGGGCCTTGGATGGTAATCGCGGAAGCAATGGCTGCAAAAACGGCGATAGGGGCAAATGCCATGACATAATCTGTAATTCGGAACATGACCTTACAGAGTTCATCAATTATTTTACCAATGACGGTCACTTCACTTTGATGTTGCACATAGGCCAGTGCAGAACCAAAGAAAATGGAGAAAACCAAAATCTGTAATATCTCATTATTGGCCATGGCTTCAGCAAAACTACGCGGGAAAATATGCGTAATGAAGCTTTCTAAGCTCAGACTTGTCGCACTGACACCGATATCAACCGCTGTTTGAGGAACGGTGAGATTCATTCCAGCGCCGGGCTGGAATAAAATGGCTAAGCCCATGCCCAGTAAAAGTGAAATAAATGATGCACCAATGAACCAACTCATGGCTTTTAAGGTAATTGATCCCAGAGATGAGGATTTTCCCATCGAGAGCAGACCAGAAACGATTGTTGCAAACACTAAGGGTGCAATAATCATTTTAATTAATCTTAAGAATACATCGGTCACAATTTTAAAATAGGCTGCAAGTTCTGTGGTTTGTGCAGTCGTTAAAGTGCTATGAAAAGCCCAACCAATCAGTATTCCTGAGATCATGGCAATCAGAATATATTTCAGTAGTTTCTTCTGCTTCATACTTATCGTTCCTTCTTTAATCTTCTTTTCATCAACTTTTGGCCTGATGTAGCAAGGCATTGATGACATTCCATGTTGATCAATTTATAGAGGCATTGCTTTAGGTATTGAGTGCTAAATCATCGATTGGGGATTTAACTGTGGCAAGTGTTACTTTTTTTAAAAAAACGACAATGCAATTTTTAATTCAGTTATGCAAAAAATGCATTAGATGATTCTTTAGTTTTATTTGATATAGGTGAGCTGTTTTTAATATAACGACCGAATGTTTGTTTTTTTAATTCTGATTGGTGATAGGAAAGATATTAAATTTCTTGATTCTGTGAGGAAGAGCCAAGGTCTGAAAGCGAAGCCAAAGTTAATCAATACAAGAACTCAAGACCAAGCTTTCGCTCATCATTTTCCCTGCGGACAAAACCATTGAATTGCCCGTTTTATCTAATATTTTAATCATCAGATCATGACTTTAAGTTGCTGATATAAATAGATAATTAAAATAGAGAGTTAGCGTGCTGATGGCGTTGATTTAGCAATATCATGACTTTTCACAGCTCACGCACAAGGGCTTGATGTTTTCATTCTTTCCTTTCGTACATCCACAAAAAATTATCCACGCACAATTCATTGTTAAAGCGACAGAATTTCTAAACATGAATTTAGTTCACTTTGGTGTGAGATTAAATCATTTTTATTCATGTGATCATTCAGGTATAAATTAAACCACGCTCTTAACGATAGATCATATTCATCGTTGCTTCTTAGCCTGATGTTTAGAAAAAGCTGAAAAGGCTGGTAAGACGATTCGCTAGAAAGAGCATGAAAGAAATTCAGTTTTATCGCAGAAATATAGGGTAACAGATCGCCATGAGTACAGAGTTTGCATGTTCAATTAAACGCATACGTTTTGATGAAAACTATCAACCAGCAGATAACACACGTCTAACGACGAATTTTGCTAACTTGGCGCGTGGTGAAAGCCGTGAGCAGAATCTACGTAATACACTTCGTATGATCAATAATCGTTTCAATGCCTTAGCACAAACAGATAACCCGAATGGTGATCGTTATTCGCTTGAAATCGATATTATTTCTGCAAATTTAGACATTGAAGGGAATGGTCAAACTTTCCCAATTATTGAAATGCTGAAAAGCACGATTAATGATCACCACACCCATCAACGTATTGAAGGCATGATTGGCAATAGCTTCTCATCTTATGTACGTGATTACGATTTTAGCGTGGTGCTGAAAGAACATAATAAAGAGAATTCGACGTCGTATGCACCTGAAGGTTTTGGTGATCTACATGGCAAACTGTATCAATACTTGGTGAACTCAGAGACTTTTAAAGCAGAGTTTAATCAACAGCCTGTGATTTGTTTGAGTGTTTCAACAGCGAAGAAGTATCACCGTACTGCCAATGAGCATCCTGTTTTAGGCGTTGAGTATAAACAAGATGAATATTCACGTACCGATGAGTATTTCCATAAAATGGGCTTACAGGTTCGCTTCTTTATGCCAAAAGGGAGCGCTGCACCTTTAGCATTCTATTTTGCGGGTGATTTACTGCGGGACTACACCGATCTTGAGTTGATTAGTGCGATTAGCACCATGGAAACCTTCCAAAAGATTTATCGCCCTGAAATTTACAATGCAAATTCATCAGCGTCCCAAGTCTATCAAGCCAGCCTAGAGTATCCAGATTACTCTTTGACACAAATTGTCTATGACCGTGTTGAACGTGGTCAGCTCGCGGTTAAGCAAGGTAAATGGACGGAAGAGAACTTTATTAAGCCTTATCAAGACATCCTTGAACAATGGGCTGCGAATTACACCGTAAACAGCAACGCTGCTTAATTTACCTGAAATAGAACATAGAGATAGAAGATTTAAAATGGCCATTTTATTACCAACATCAACTGCGGGCAGTTTACCGAAACCTTCTTGGCTTGCCGAGCCTGAGAAACTTTGGTCACCTTGGAAACTCGAAGGTGAGGCATTACTCGAAGCGAAACAAGATGCTTTACGTTTGTCATTACAAGAACAACTACATGCAGGCATTGATATCGTTAGTGATGGCGAACAAACCCGCCAACATTTTGTTACGACGTTTATTGAACATCTGGATGGCGTTGATTTTGAGAAACGCGAAACGGTTCGTATCCGTAATCGTTATGATGCGAGTGTACCTTCAGTGGTAGGTGCAGTAAGCCGTCAAAAACCAGTATTTGTAGAAGATGCGAAGTTTTTACGTAGCCAAACAAATCAGCCGATTAAGTGGGCGCTTCCTGGTCCAATGACTATGATTGATACGCTGTATGATGGTCACTATAAAAGCCGTGAAAAACTGGCTTGGGAATTTGCTAAGATCCTGAATCAAGAAGCACGTGAGTTAGAAGCTGCGGGTGTGGATATTATCCAGTTCGATGAACCTGCCTTTAATGTGTTCTTTGATGAAGTGAATGATTGGGGTGTTGCAACCCTTGAGCGAGCACTTGAAGGTCTGAAATGTGAAACTGCGGTTCATATTTGCTATGGCTATGGTATCAAAGCCAATACCGATTGGAAAAAGACCTTGGGTTCAGAGTGGCGTCAATACGAAGAAGCATTCCCTAAACTGCAACAATCTAAAGTTGATATCATCTCACTTGAATGTCAAAACTCGCGTGTACCAATGGATCTGATTGAACTGATTCGCGGTAAAAAAGTCATGGTGGGTGCGATTGATGTCGCAACCAACACCGTTGAAACACCTGAAGAAGTTGCGAATACACTACGTAAAGCACTTCAGTTTGTCGATGCAGATAAACTCTATCCTTCGACCAACTGTGGCATGGCACCTTTAGCACGTGAAGTGGCACGTGGTAAGCTGAATGCGTTAAGCGCAGGTGCAGAAATTATTCGTAAAGAACTTTCGGCTTCATACGCAGCAAGCGCTTGATGTGAAGGGGCTACCTGTTTGATAAAATGGGTAGCTTTTATCTGAGTCAAAGCATGTGTCCGTTCTACTGAGGAATAAAATGATGATTGAAGCAACAGACTTTAGAGATGCAATGTCTTTGTTAACCAGTGCAGTGAGTGTCGTAACTACGGCAGGCATGGCTGATCGTCATGGATTCACAGCATCTGCCGTATGCAGTGTGACGGATACACCACCGACATTATTGGTCTGTATGAATAAAGCATCGCGTTCACACGCACATTTTGTCGATAATAAAATCCTCACTGTGAATGTATTGGGCGCACAACATCAGCATATTTCGAATGTCTTTGCATCTAAAATGACGTCTGAAGAGCGTTTTAAACATGGTGTTTGGACAGAGCTAGAAACGGGCGCGCCTGTTTTAAAGGATGCTTTGGTCAATTTTGACTGTGAAATTGATGACATTCAAGAAGTGGGAACACATACGGTTTTTATGTGCCGTATTGTCGCGATTCAACAAAGCCAACATGAGCAAAGTTTGGTTTATTTTAATCGTGCTTATCATCAGGTGGGGCAGACCGAAATGGCTTAAATTCACTTTTTATTGAACATCAAAGCTTTGAAAGGCCCTTCCAAATCATAGATTTTCCACTGCTTGACTCTAGATTTGACTGTATTGAGCTCATTTAAAAAGTCGAAAGGTTTTCATTTAGGTCACAAGATGGTGAAAATCGGGCAACAGTGTCGGGAAATAATAAATCTAAAAATCCGATAAAAATAATAAAAACTTACTGTTTTACCAATTTTTGGTTTGTGCGTATTCTTGCTTCATCACTTAAGCACTCTCACAAATCTTTTGAGGACGAATACATGAGTTTAATCAATACTGAAGTTAAGGCGTTTAATGCAACAGCTTACCAAAATGGTGAATTCATTGAGTTGTCTGAGCAAAACTTGAAAGGTAAATGGTCTGTCGTATTTTTCTATCCTGCTGATTTCACCTTTGTGTGTCCAACAGAATTGGGCGACTTAGCCGATCACTATGCTGAATTTCAAAAACTCGGTGTGGAAATTTACGGTGTATCGACCGATACCCACTTTACCCATAAAGCATGGCACGACACGTCAGATGTGATTGGTAAAATTCAGTATCCATTGATTGGCGATCCAACTTGGACTTTGTCTAAAAACTTTGACGTGCTGATTGAAACAGAAGGTCTCGCAGACCGTGGTACTTTTGTGATTGATCCTGAAGGTAAAATCCAAATTATTGAAATTAATGCTGGCGGTATTGGTCGTGATGCATCTGAACTATTACGCAAAGTGAAAGCAGCACAATATGTGCATGCGCACCCAGGCGAAGTATGTCCTGCAAAATGGAAAGAAGGTGAAGCAACGCTTGCGCCGTCAATCGACTTGGTTGGTAAAATCTAAGCTGACCTCGATAGTTGCATCGTGCTGAGTCATGAGCATGATACCTGTAAAAAATCAGCCCAAGTGGCTGATTTTTTATGTGGGTTCTTTTCGGTTCTAGAGATGGTAACCCTTGCTGGTACTGGCAAAGTCTCTTAAACCCTGAATCAAATGCTCAATCAGCTTTTCCATGACCAAACGTTGTCCTTTACGTGAAGCATAGACCAACTGTACGGTTCCAATATTGGAACACCAGTCAGGCAAAATGTGAATCAGGCGACCTGAAGCAATATCTGCCTCTACCGTTAAGTAAGGCAGGTTGGCAATGCCGAGTCCATCCAGAGCAGAGTAATACACGCCTGCGACATCATTACTTTTGACCCGTGGTTCTAAAGGAATCACGATCTGTTCATCACTCTGGGTATGATGCAATAACCATTGATAATCGGATTTTTGCACTCCCAGTGCGAGTGTTGGAAAATCATTCAGCTCGGTGGCAAATTGAATTTCACGGCCCTGTAGCAGATCAGGACTGGCCACTAAACAATGCGTGGTTTTGACCACATCACGGACCATAATACTCGAGTCTTCGTTGGCACTAAAATTGGTCCGAATGGCAAGATCAATGTCATCATGCAAGACATCGACACGACGGCTGGTCAGCTCCATTTCCACTTGGACTTTGGGATATTGTTTTAAAAAATGATTGAGTAAACTTTGCACTTGATAGCGCATCATCACAGAAGGGCAGCTGATCTTGATTAAACCTTGCGGTTCACTTTTCTGTTTCAGTAAAACATTGTGTGCACTTTCGACTTGCTGAATGATTTGACGACATTCTTCAAACAGCTCTTGTCCCAAGGGGGTGACTTTAAAATGTCGTGTTGAACGCTGAATCAGGGTCACGTTGTACTTGGCTTCAAGGTCTAAAATACGGCGACTAAGCTTAGACTTGGTGATGTTCGAGGCATCGCTTGCAGCACTGAAACCGCCGTGCTTGACCACAAGATAAAAATAATAATAGTCGTCAAATGAATGCATGATGGGTTCAAGCCTGTATTGATTTGTGACCGAAGGCAGTCTGTGATGGATGATCTGATACTGTATCATTGCTAACGATTGCACACGACAAAAAAGCGATCCGAGGATCGCTTTTACTGAGGGTTGATTATTTCTGCGCTGTATTTTTGCTATAGCTTTGAATCAAGTTTTTATAGTCTGGAATATGCGCTGCAAAGAGTGAACCGAGGCCTTCAATATCATTACGCCAGTCGCGGTGTAATTCACACGCTGCACCAAACCATGACATTAGCTGCGCGCCTGCCTGAGACATGCGATCCCATGCTGCATCACGGGTGATGGGGTTAAAGGTTCCCGATGCATCGGTAATCACAAAGACGTCAAACTCTTCCTCAAGCGCTGACAGTGCAGGGAAGGCCAAACAGACTTCAGTCACTACACCCGCAATAATCAATTGTTTTTTACCTGTGGCTTTCACGGCTTGAACAAAGTCTTCATTGTCCCATGCATTGATTTGCTCTGGACGTGCAATATAAGGTGCATCGGGGAACATTTCGACCAATTCAGGGACCAAAGGACCGTTTGGACCATCTTCAAAACTGGTGGTCAGAATGGTGGGAAGATTAAAATATTTCGCGGCAGCAGCCAGTGCCAGCACATTGTTTTTAAATTTGTCTGGGTCAATGTCACGGACCAGTGAAAGTAGACCCGCTTGGTGGTCAACCAAAAGAACCGCTGCATTATCTTTGTCTAAACGAATATAAGGTTTCGCCATTTTTCTGTCCTCGTTGTGATTATCAGTCGAGTCTCAAGGCAGTCAGTCAGAAGGTTACGGCCTTGAGCTTGAACACCATCATAGGTAGGAAAATGAGACAATAAAATAAGCCAAACGAGATGCTTAATCTTAAAAATAGGAAAATTTGAGCAAAAATATGCCATAAAAACAAAAAATGGCTTTGTTTTTAAATTGGTTTTTATGTAGGTGAGATGATTTTAACGAGATTGTCCTATCTGTGTGATTGTGTGTACTAGCGCAGTGCTATAAGAGGGCTGAGGAAAGGGGTAGTATAGATTGCATATTCATCCTATCGATATAGGAGTTCCAAGATGAAAAAAGTAATTGGTGTTTATCGTAATCAAGACATGCATTGGGTGGGTGATGGTTTTCCTGTCAAAAACCTCTTTTCATATGACCGCTTAGGACAAGCGATTAGTCCGTTTCTACTTTTGGACTATGCAGCACCTTACAAATTTGATCCAACCACATCGCAACGTGGTGTGGGTTCACACCCGCATCGTGGCTTTGAAACGGTTACCATCGCCTATAGCGGTGAAGTGACGCACAAAGACTCTAGCGGCGGCGGTGGTACCATCAATACTGGCCATGTACAGTGGATGACTGCGGGTTCAGGTGTGGTACATGAAGAGTTTCATTCTCCTGCCTTTACTGAGCATGGTGGTTTGTTTGAAATGGTGCAACTTTGGGTGAATTTGCCAGCCAAAGACAAAATGACCACACCGCGTTATCAAGCCTTGACCGTGGCGGATATCCCGCGCATCGAAATGGATGACAATGCTGGACATCTACGTGTGATTGCGGGTGAGTTTGGTGGTCATCATGGCCCTGCTCAAACGTATAGTCCCGTCAATGTTTGGGATGGTGAATTAAAAGCAGAGTATGAAACTTTTATCCATGTGCCCGTCACGCATAACACGATTGTGGTGGTACTCAGTGGTGAAGTGCTGATTAATGGCACGCAAAAAGTGGTGGATAGTTCCATTGTGATGTTTGCTCAAGATGGCGAAGCTGCAATTCAACTACAAGCGCTGCAAGACACTAAGTTCTTGGTGTTGACTGGTGAACCACTAAATGAGCCAATTCAAGGTTATGGTCCATTTGTGATGAATAGCAAAGCGGAAATTGTGCAAGCTTTTGACGATTTTAATCGTGGCAAGTTTGGTGAAATCCCCGTTGCTGTGGTGGACTAAAATCTTGTCGCTAAAAAGAAGAAATCCCTACTCGGTCAAGGGTAGGGATTTTTTAGGCGCTGTAGTCTTCTTGTTTTGCATAGTTGGTCATGAATTATTATGTGATGTAATTATCGTTTTTATGCGGGGCGAATATTAGCGCTTTTTCGCTGGTTTGTAAAACGGAAGTTATAAAAATAGTTAATTTATATACTTTGTTTTTAAAGGGTTTATATTTTTATTTAAAATAAAATGTATAAAAAACCTGTGTTTATTTAAGTGACTTTTTAGTGTAATAAAATGTAATTTAAGCAAATATCGTTCTACTGGTACGGCACATGAAAAAATGTGATTCTGGTATTTTTTAATAGCCCTATTTTTTCGACATTGGGTCATAATTTCAGTCAATATAAGTCAGACTGACGGATCATAATTTTGGATATTGCAGTTATTGGTAGCGGCATGGCCGGTCTTGCTACCGCAAGAATTCTAAAGGATGCTGGGCATAATATTACTATTTTCGAAGCACTGACTGGGCGAGGGATGGATAGCCACAGTACAGAGTTTGAAGGTGGATTGATTGATGCTCCGTTACGTGTCATGAACCCACACTTATGGAAAAATACCTTAAGTCTTGCGACTTATTTAGGCATTAAAACGTATCCAGTACGCACCTACATGGCGTGTAGTTGGTTGTTTGAAGACCGTACAGAAACATGGTTAACCACTACGCGTAGCCGCATTGGCAATTTCCCAATTATTAATAACCGTAAGGGCCTGCAGCAGTATGGATGGCGCTTGGTTAAAGGTATGTTGCAGCTTAAAACCGCGATTGCTAAATTCTTCAAATCTAAAGATCAAGACATTACCTTGGCTGAATTTATCAACCAGCATGATATTGAAGAAGTATTTTGGCATGGCGCAGTCATGCCTGTGCTCTACACCATCTGTACCTGTAATCCAAAAACCATCGGCGAATGGCCAGCGAAACCGCTGTTGATCTTTTTACGCCAGTTGACGGATGGTGATGCTTTATTGCGTATACAAGGGGGAACACCTGCCTTGGTCGATAAATTGATTGAAAACATCAATATCCAAAGCGGATCTGCTATTAGCAAAGTCACTGAACAAGGTGACAAAGTTTTGGTTGAAAATAATAAGGGCGAACAGCAATTGTTTGACCGTGTGGTGGTGGCAACGCCAACCACAAAAATTGAAGAGTTTTTAGATCCTGTTCAGTTTGCAGATGATATTGCGCTGTTAAAACAGTTCCGTTTTGAGCAAGGTCAACTAGTGATCCATACTGATCCTTCAGTGATGCCACCTAAGCGTAAAGACTGGTCGGTGCTGAGCTATATGATGGACCGTAAGTTTACCCGTCAACAGTTCACGGTTTGGCTCAATTCAGTCGAACCAAGTCTGGTTGGTAAAAATGCCGTGTTCCAAACGTGGCAGCCTGTGACCGAGATTGATCCGAAAAAAGTGATTTCAACTGTAACTTTGACCCGTGCGGTGGTGGACTCGCAAACTGTGGCTTTGAATAAAGAGTTACAACAACGCCATAAGAGTACTAACCGAAAAGTCTTCTTCTGTGGTTCATGGTCGTGCGATGGTCTGCCTATTTTAGAGTCTGCCGTCACTTCAGCAATGCATATTGCAGAAATTTTCGGTGCACCATTGCCGTTTGTTGGATTAAAACCTAAAGTTGAGGTTGCCCCACAACTCGGCTACTAAAGCATGAAATGGCTCCAAACCTTACAGCGACATCTGCCCAAACATAAATATGCAATTGATGCAAAACAATTGGGAGATCAAGCTGTATTGGCTTGGAGCAATCTTGGCTATTGGGATGATGCAAGGTCATCCTATCCTGAGGCTTGCCAAACACTGGCCATACATCTTGCTAATCGATTACAGCTAAAATCAAATGACCGTGTTTTAGACTTGGGTTGTGGGCAGGGCGCGAGTCTATTGCTGTGGCAGCAGCATTATCATGTTCAGCAACTTTGTGCGGTAGAGTTACAAGCAGAATGTGTTCAGCGTATACAACACACTTTAAATTCAAAGATACACATCATTCAAACGTCATTTTTAAATTTAAATTCAAATCTATTTTCAGCACCTTTTAATGTGGTGTTTTGCCTCGATGCCGCTTATCACAGTGATTTAAATTCATTTCTGAGATCAACCCATTCTGTTTTAAATTCAAAAGGGCGCATCGGTTTTCACTATCTGATGTTGAGTGATGCATTTTTGAATTTAAATCGTTTTGAGAAGCTTCAACTGAAAATGCTGTTAAAGGCAGCCGATGTTCATTTGGAACATCTTCAGTTAGAGACGAATTTGAAGCATTCGATAGAAGCGCAAGGCTATCAGCAGGTTGCTATTGAAGATTTATCAGATGCAGTTTTGGCTGGTTTTTCTCGTTATTATCATGTGCATTTAGCACAGCAGGTCGCTCAAAATTTGGATCATTTCAAAATTAAAATGACCGCTAAGCTCTGCCAAAAGTTATTTGAACAGGGCATTGTGCGCTATGTTCAAATTACGGCAATGAAAGACATTTAAAATGAAATAAAAAACCAAAGGGCTAGAAACAACAAAACCTCACTAAAAAGCGAGGCTAAGTATAAAATGGTGCCGGCACACGGATTCGAACTGTGGACCTACTGATTACAAGTCAGTTGCTCTACCAACTGAGCTATGCCGGCAACGTGGTGAGAATAATAGCGGATTTTCTTGAAAACGCAAGCCAAAAAGTGAGCGATTGAAATGCACATGATTTTTTGTGCAAACTTCACCCACCAAAGGGTGGGTGAAAGCTAAGAATAAAATTCGGGGGCTGTGATGAAACTATTTTTAAATAGGGTTAAATGAAAACATGGAACTTATTTGCTCCTTAAAATTTGATCGAGGTCTTGGGCACATTCTTCCAACGTAAAAGCCATGTCGAGTTGCATTTGAGGTTTGAGTTCATTGGCCAGCGTTCTCCATTGTTCAATCAGACGAATTGCTTTTTGAATTTTATGTTTGTTGACATCCTTTGCAAGGGTTGGGGTATAACCGCCTCGTTTAGCGTTTTTAATTTGTTTGACATAATTGGTGCTGTTATTCATTCTGACTCCCGAATAGCAGTTTTATTGGTCAATTTAGTGTTTCGCTAGTTATATACCGCAAATGAATTGTGCTTCATAAACATTGCATCTAGATGATCATTGATGATTTATTTTAACCTCCCTTAGAAATTGTTTTAGCTCAAGTTTGAATCAGGTTCAAGCGTTTATTTTTGAATAAATATTTCACTTTGTGGTGCAAATTATCCTATTGGCTGAAGAGTCATTTTTATGAAGCAGACTTTGTGCCAAGTCTAAATAAGAATGTTCAGCATAAAAAAAGACCTTAATCTTTCGATTAAGGTCTTTAAAATTTTGGCGAAAGAGGGATTCATATTTTTAATATAGATTATTGTAAATATTGAATTAAAAATAATATTATTTTTATTAGTCCCCCAATCGTCCCCCTGCTTCAAAATATTGAGCGATAATCTTCTTCAACGGATCACAATCAATTAACTGATTTTGATGCATTGTTAAAGATTGAGTAAGTAAATGAGTTATAGCATCAACAGATTCAGCTAGACGGATAGGTAGTAAGGCTTCGCAAGTTTATCACTATGCGATTGCATTGGGCTTGTGTCAATTTAAGGTAGCTGATCAGATCAGTGGGATTTTAAAAATAGGAAAGGTGCAACATCGATCAGCTATTACTGATACAGAAATTTTAGGCCAATTATTGAAGCATATAGACCAAAACTTTGGGCGTGGTGAAATTGTGATTGATTATGCGGTTAAAATTTTACCGCATGTTTTTGTCCGTCCAGGTGAGTTACGAGCTGCAAAATGGTCTGATATTGATTTTGAAAACAGGTTATGGAAATATACGCCACCCAAAACAAAAAACCAAACAGCACTGGAGCATATCGTTCCTTTATCGGATCAGGTGTTTTCGTTTTTTAAAGAGCTGTATGCAATTACAGGGCAGACTAAATATTGTTTTACTTCGATGCGTAATTCGAAAACTGTCATTAGTGATTCGACAATTAATAAGCGTCTTAAGCAATATGGGTTTGAAAATGGTGAAACGACAGGTCATGGTTTTCGTGCAACTGCACGAACATTGCTTGATGAAGTATTAAAATTTCCAATCGAGCGTATAGAGCAGCAGCTTGCTCACCAAGTCCGAGATATGCATGGACGAGCGTATAACCGTACGCGATATCTTGATGAGCGCAAGGTGATGATGCAAGCTTGGTCGGATTATCTAGACTCACTGAAGGTATAAATATTCTGAGAATATTTAGCTTTTATAGAATTAGAATTCTATCTACTTTTACTATTGATTGTTAGCTTTGCTCACAATAATTGGTAGCCTGTAAAAAAATAAAGCCGTCCATATTCTTTAGAAGTCAGCAGGTCATTTTAATCATCAACTTGCTGAATTGGTGTATCCACACGGTCTGTTAAGATGTCTGCAGCCTTAGAGGTTTATGACTTTTGATAATTTTTTGGAAAGTAGTTCCAGTGTATCGGGCACAGTGCTTTTTAAGCTATCTTTGCTGATTTTATGCGTATGAGGGGCTCCATTATTTGTACACAAAATGCTTTCAATTTTGCCTGAGATAGCATTCTGAGTCGCTATACTCATTTGGATATCTTCAAAACTACTGAGTAAATCATACAACTTATCCATATGCTGAGTTAAATCATAATCATCATTTCGATTGATACATTCAGCCAAATCATGAGCTATTGCTAAATCAAAAGTTGCTTTTTCTACATCGGGAATTTCTACATTCGACTGTTCTAATAATATTTTCGAATAATTGATACCTTGGAATTTGGTTGGGTTACCTTTCAGAATTTTACTTTTGAAAACTTGTTCATAGAAAATTAGGCTGATCAGTGCCGATAAAACAGTATCAGCCCTTTTTAGTGTAGAGGATGCATTCACCACAATATCCAGTTGACTACGAGTTTGGTGAATTTTTTGGAATCGTACTTCGTTGATAGGAATTGCTGCATTCAAACCATTTCTAAGTCGATCTACTTTTCGTGCAATCATATGATGTAAGAAATCATTGATGATGGAAGGCAAATTGTTAATATCCTCATCTAAGTGAATATTTAAATTGAGATATTCTGGGGAAGTCGTTTCGAAGTCATAGGAGGAGGCATCGATAAACGATTTGTTATATGTAGGCAATGGTGAGTTGTATTTAAATAACCGAGAGAGTACCGATCCGCATTCTTCTGGAGTAGGCTGTTTGGTAATATTGGAGTTTTTTACTTTGCTATTATTAAATTTATGGTAGTCAATGAAAATCATAAAATAATCTAAAAAAAGCTGTTCAATCGTCCAATGTGGGAAAAGGTTAGGCAGATATAAGTTATTGTTTTTTAAATGGGTTCGAAGAGTTTCAGATAGGTAGGTATCATTTGAAATTCTTTCGTATTCTTTGATCTGATCCCAGAAAAAAGCATAAGATTGGTCAAAAAGTTTTAATATTTCATAGTGTTGCAACAAGTCATTGACTAGGTATTCGTCTGCTAAAGATAGTTCATGGGTTTGACAATACCCTACGACATGATCGAGTAATCGCCGATCTAAAAGAATGGTTTCAACATTTTTTTGAATTGCAGTAGCTGATAGGGTGGTCTTTTCTTGATATTTTGCAATGAGCTGGTCTTTTAAATTTATCTCTATTTGAATGATTACATGTTCGAGATATACATATAAATCTGGAAAAGTTGCCTGAAATTCTTTGTTCTGCACCGCTTGCTGAATAAGTTTTTGCATAACAGGGTGAGCGATTCTGAAAATTTCATGATCGAAGACTGGTTTACTCATATAAATACCTTAACGATTCGGAAACTTGTTTTTCTGAAGTTTCTCGCGATTCTACTGCACATTTACATCAGAAGACATCAACACATGTTTTAAATCGGAGTAAGTAATGCAATCCACAGAAACTAAAAAACCCCAGATCCTTCGCTTTAAGGAAGTACGTGAGTTATGCGGGATAGGGAGAACAACCCTGTATGACAAAATGAATCCAAAATCCAAACGTTATGATGTTACTTTCCCGCGACCTATAAAGCTAAGTTTGTCCGCTATAGGCTGGTTTGAGCAGGACATCGTTGATTGGCTCAATTCGAAAAAAAGTTGATGCCATCAGCGCGATAACTTAACACACCCCAAATCAATCTATATCTCGATTGCACCGTAAACCCTGAGTTTCAAAACGATGGGTTTGTGGTGTGATCTGCATTCGGCTATTTGTGGAACTTATATGATTAATATATTAATTATTAGTCTTAAGTAATTAAATTATATAAATATTTAGTAAATTTAGTATGCACAAGCTTGAATGTAATGAATTACTGATGAGCCTATTATCATGAACCAAATACCCTATGTTATGAACAATAATCAGAAACCAGTTTTATCCAATGAATACTTAACACATGTACCAGAACCATTTCTGAATCAGCAAACAGAAATAAATGAAACTGACCCATCAGATCAGTCAGTTCAAATGACAGTCACAACAGAAGAGCAATTTCTATTACTCAATTCTATGTATGACGGATGCTTAAATGCAGCAGATGATCAGCATACAGGCTCATTAGTGTTAGATTATTTAACGGAATACAATGAGGAATTTGATCATTATGTCATTCGGTCTAACCCTGAAGCTGAGAAAATATTTGCTCGGATAGAGGCAGTTAAAAGAATTGTTGAACAGCATTTGGTGCAGGCGTATCACGAATCACAACCAAACAGTTTATTTGGAATGGCTGGGATTAAGTATGCAGTTGGAGATAAGAAATTAGTTCAATTACTAAAAAAGGTGATTGAACAAGGCTGTGAGCCATTAGAAAAATATGATTGTGAACATAGCAAAATTATCGTAAAGGCTTTTAATGAAACGCTCAATCAATTTGATAAAGGTGATTTATGTTCACATTTCAACTTTCCTAATGACCAAATCATTGGAGTAAACTTGAACGGAACGCAGATATTCATCATTTTTGCTAAATTGATGAATCAATTTGTTGAACGTATATATCAGCTTACTCAAGAGCAAGAATTTAAGTATCAACAAAAGAAGCGCATGGATCGTTCGCGATATCAGCAAAAAGTCGCTACAGATTGTGTAGATGCAATACTGGCTGAACATTCCAGAATCGTGGTTGTACGTGTTGATTTTCGTTATGGTAAAACACAAGATCCAAGCCTTAGCCAAGTCAAAGAAGATTTAATAACATGCCTTCGGTATATAAAGCGTACTAAGAGTTTGCATGTATTAGGGTATACGTGGAAACTGGAATTTGCTGAGCATACAGGCTATCACTACCACTGCTTTTTCTATTTGGATGGTCGTGAGCATTCACAGGATATTAAGTTAGCACAACAAATCGGTGAGATTTGGAAAAAAGTGGTTGGCAGTGAAGGTGCTTACCATAATTGCAATCTCGATGCCCATAATGGCAAATATCCAGAGATTGGTATTGGTACAGTACAGCGTAATGATTTGGATAAATATCGCATTTTGATTGAAGTTATTCGATACATCACGAAACGTGATCAGTTTATTGTACATAAACGGATTCTAGAGGATGAGGAAAAAGAGCGAGGGCTTACTGATAAAAAGACTTATTTTGTCCGTGTATTTGGTACGAGTATTAATAAGAAAGTTGTCAAAAAAAAGAGTAAACCTACCGTAAATACTAAGCAGGAGGGGGCGTAAAATGACGCATTATGCTGCAATTCCTCAAGCCCAAGCTTTACAACAGATACAATTTTTTCCGTTTATATTGGATACTCAAGCACATTATTTTTTAAGTCAAAGTGTAAGAAATGCCAGTCGAATTGAAAATGGAAAGCTTTTGGTACGGGACAAACGTGCGCCAAAATGTCTAGATCAAGACTATCGAGCATTCTTAAATTTCCTGCCATGGCTGAATCATCAGCGTATACCATTACATGGGTTTCAATTGAATCCGTATTGGGAGGCCATGATAGATACAGTAGGTTTTTCTCATTACGGTAATTTAAATTATAGTTTGGCAAATGCTGAAGGTATTCATGATAATTTTAAATTTAAGTTTGTTAAACGACGAATTGCGCTGGAAAATTCTACATTTATAGCACCTATTACAGAGCAAATAAAAATTCAAAAAGCAGTATTTAAACGCTGTCTGGACAAGCATAAGCAATTGAATTGCTTGTTCTTGGAATTACCGTGTATTTTTACTAATCCATTGCAATTCCATGATGAAGTTAAATTGCCGAAGATTACTCGTAAATGGCTGGAACGTTTGCATCAATCAGAGCGATTAGCTGGAAAGTTGTATGATGTGCAATGGCGTATTGTAAAGTCATTGAATGGTATTTACGCGATCCATGCAATGATTTACGTCATCGGTGATGAAGCACAATATTCTGATTTTATTTTACAAGAATGGAAAGGAACGTGTTTAGCAGAGGGGTATGAGCCTATAAAAGGGTCGCCATATCAAGTTTTGGAAAAATATTGTTACTTTGCGGATAGTGATATACGCAGCTTTTGGCGTTCACAGATTGAGCTTTTGAATGAACCATTCAAAATTTATCGGTATGTAAGTGAACATATTTCATATTTATGGCAAACCTATATAGGTAATATTTAAATAATTTTGGCCGAGATTCTTAGTGCATCTCGGCCAAATCTTTTATAGTAAATTGATATCAAAGCCTGAATTATGAGCACATTCAGCAAATTTCTTCAAGTAGGACTCAATGTTTGTGCCTTTTTCAAGAATGATTGCAAAATATTCATTTAATGAAATATGTGATGCATTTTCTGTCGTTATTGGTTGATCGGTTCTTAAGTGGAAAGAATGTAAATGATCGCGACCATGATAAATTGCACTGATGAATTGTAATTGTACAGCAGGTGCAAAAAGGTTTAGAAAATAAGTTATCTCTTGTGGAGACTGAGGTAGGGCTTGGAGATAATGATTGATTGCAATAGATAAATTTGCCATATCAAGTTTTTTCGTTGAAATAATATTTCAATTATACATAAAACCAAATAAAAACAAATACATATTACCAGAGTGAGAAGCATGCACATGATCTCATTAGCTGCATGCATAGCCTGAATGTACGTTTAGCCTGTTCCCCAACAGGCTTTTTTATTTAAAGGAGCAGTCTATGTCTCTACTGCGATGCCCTTACTGTCAATCCAATGACATCAGTGTAATTGAATCACCACGACATTTACCCAGTACCCAAACATCTAGCTCACCAACGGTATCCATGATGTCTCCGGCAGCTTTGGCTGCTTTAGGTGTCAGTTTATCGAAGAGCCTGAATATTCCACCGATTGCCGGAGCACTGGCAGGTATAGTGATCGGCGGCTTGTGGATGTTACTGGTGGATGATGAACCGCAATCACAACCTAGGCCACACATTGTTTATCGAAGTGAATGTTACTGCAACGACTGTGATCGTAGCTTTAGCCCGAACATGCGCAATTAATCTACTGCAACACCCATTACCCCAATACATTAAAATTCTTATAGGAAATTAACCATGGCACATCAACTTGAACAAATGGCCTATGTCGGCGATACCCCTTGGCATGGTCTAGGCAACCAACTCATGCAAAACCAGCCAATTGAAGTATGGGCACAACAGGCTGGTATGGACTGGCGTATTGAATCCTCTGATGTCAGTTACATGGCACAAAATGAACGTGGGCAAAGCATCATTCTGCCTTATGAAGAACAACGGGTACTGTATCGTTCTGATACCCATGCACCTTTATCCGTGGTCAGCCAACGTTATCAGGAAGTCCAGCCGAAAGAGATTCTGGAATTTTATCGGGATCTTACCGAACAATCCGGCTTTGAGCTGGAAACCGCAGGTGTATTGAAGGGAGGGAAGAAGTTCTGGGCATTGGCACGTACCGGACAAACTACCGCATTGAAAGGCAAGGATGTCAGCAATGGCTACATTCTTCTTGCCACCGCCTGCGATGGAACACTCGCTACCACGGCACAATTCACTTCGATCCGTGTGGTGTGTAATAACACCTTAGCGATTGCACTGAAAGGACAGAACAGCAGTGCAGGTCTGGTCAAAGTTCCGCACAGTACCAAGTTTGATGCTGAAAAAGTCAAACAGCAACTGGGTATCTCAGTACGTGCCTGGGATGAACATATGTATGAAATGAAACAGCTCAGCCAACGTAAAGTCACCCAAGGTGAAGCCGCAGCATTCTTTGATGCCGTATTTAACAATACCAGCATGTCGGTACAAGATCAGGAAGAAAATATTATCCAGTTTTACCGTAATGTGGCCAGTCAAAATCAAGCCAGCAACAAAACCGAACCGAATGGACGAGCCATGAGCAAAGTCATGGATATGTTCAATGGTCAGGGACGGGGTGCAGAACTGTCTTCAGCCAAAGGCACCGCTTATGGTTTGCTCTGTGCCATTACCGAGTTTGTCGATCATGAACGTCGTGCCATGAGTCAAGATCATCGTCTGGATTCTGCATGGTTTGGGGCAGGGGCAGGTCTCAAGCAACGTGGACTCGAACAAGTTTTACGGATGTTGGCCTAATAGCGACTGAGCTATTACTTAGCCTAAGCAGGCTCATCGCATTACTTAAACGCTCAACCTTACAAATGACTTAACTTATTCATTCAAAAGCTGTGTCTACGGACACGGTTTTTTTTATGCCCAAAATTCAACAATGACAGGAAATCGCTATGAACACAGCCGTAATTCAACCAAACAACGCCACACTGAATATCCACACCAATCGCCCAAAGCTCTTCACCGCAAAACGTTTCGTGGAAACTAAAAATATGACTCAAGCCGAATGGCTAGAAATACGACGTAAGGGCATTGGCAGCAGTGATTGTGCTGCTGCTTGTGGTCTAAACCCTTATATGTCGATGTTGGAACTGTGGATGATCAAGACAGGACGGATTCAACAAAACATTGAAGAGGATAGTGAAGGTCATGCACCGCTGTACTGGGGAAAGCGGCTAGAGCCACTCGTTGCGGAATACTACAGCATGCATACCAACTACAAAGTCCGTCGGGTCAATGCCGTATTACAGCACACTGATCCAGACAAGCATTTTATGTTAGCCAACTTGGATTACTCAGTTGTTGGAGATGCCGATGTACAAATTCTGGAATGCAAAACCGCTGGGGAATATGGGGCCAAGCTGTGGCGAGATGGTGTGCCTTTATATGTCTTGTGTCAGGTGCAACATCAATTGGCGGTGACAGGCAAGAAAGCCGCACATATCTGTGTCTTACTCTGTGGACATGAAACCCGTATTTTTAAAGTTACGCGTTCTGAAGCTGTGATTCAGCATATCGTCAATGCCGAGCGTTACTTCTGGGAGTGTGTGGAAAACGATACCCCACCTGAAGCGGATGCCAGTGAATCGGCAGCCAAAGCTTTACAACTGCTGTATCCAGAACATGTCCCACTGAGTACCACAGATTTATCTGAAGATGAGCAAGCCAATCAACAGTTTGAACAGCTAATCCAAGTACGCAATCAAGTTGAAAAGTATCAACAGCAATTTGACCTACTGAAACACCAATTGCAAGGCCAGATGCAAGAGGCTGAGCGTGCCACTTTTAAAACAGGTTCAGTGACATGGAAGAAGTCTAAGGATTCGGTCAGTCTGGACAGCAAAGCCTTATTGAAATTGCATCCAGAGTTGCTTGAACAGTTTCCCATGACCAGAGCAGGGACACGGCGTTTTCAGATCTACAGCAATAGCTAAGCTGATAGGGGAGATTACCCAGACTTAGCCTAAGTAATACAGCACTTGCTTTAGCTCTCCACCAATAAAACTCAAATGCCATGCCATCACACACATATCACAACAGATCCCATGCCCGATAACGGCGTGGGATTTTTTATGGGCAAAGCAGAAGTTGAAAGAAACATACCACATCGTACCAAATAGAAAGATTTATAAGAGGAATACCCCATGATTAAAGGTTTAGCCATTACTCCACCAGTCTTAGGACGTATTAGTATTGGCCGTGTCATTGAAAAGAACGGCAAAAGATTGCCGGAAAAAGATGACCAGTTCACCATCACCAGTCAGATCCAAAGCAAAGATGGCTGGGTGAAACATCCGCTGGATGAACAGTTACGCCAGCAGACAGCCAACCAGAAACTGCGCAGTATTCCCGTGCGTATGATTTTTAACGATCCCGAGCTGAATTTACGAGCGGAGTACACCTTGTTTGACCGTCAGACGGGAAGACCAATCTGTGTCGGTAACGGCCAGAGCTGTCAGCGCAGTACCTCACAAGGCGTAGAGCAGCATCCATGTCCATCGCCAGATTTATGTCCTTTGGCTCAAGGCGGAGCATGTAAACCGTTTGGGCGTTTGCATGTCAATCTGGATGAGTCGGATGAACTTGGCAGCTTTATCTTCCGAACCACAGGCTTTAACAGTATTCGGACGCTAGCAGCACGCCTGGCTTACTACCATGCCGCATCTGGAGGATTGTTGTCTTGTCTGCCATTGCAACTGACCTTACGTGGAAAAAGCACCACACAGAGTTATCGCACCCCAGTGTATTACGTCGATCTGACTTTGCGTGATGGAGTGAACTTGCAGGATGCAATCCACTCGGCTCGGCAGATGGATGAGCAGAGCAAAGCCGCCGGATTCTATCAGGAAGCACTAGATTTCATTGCCCGAAAAGGCTTTGAGAATGCCAGATTTGAAGTGAACAATGAGGAGGCTATGGATGTGTTGGAGGCGTTTTACATTGATGAATCCAAACAGCAGCCACATGAAGAAAGTCATGACGTAACGCATGTACAGGAAATTCAGAAAGGTTTGCAGCAGAGCGTAAGGGCGGTGAATTGAGTTGGATTAAGTAAATCCTTACTGGATTGCCGTATTTCGTGAGCGAATTGCTCTTCATTATGAGATAGGAGGAAACATCATGAATGCGATCACAGGTCAGACTTTTCAGATGAACCAAATTATTAGTATTAAAGAAGTCATTGAATTTACGAGTATTAGTCGAGCTAAGATTTATGAAATGATCAATGAGAAATCAAAATACTATGATCCTACATTTCCTCGGCCTATACGTTTAAGTGAATCACGTATTGGTTGGTCAGCTTGGGAAGTCAATCAATGGATTGAAGCCAAGTTAGCGAGCCGATAAACAGGGGAGCCAAGGCTCCCTTATTTTTTTTGCTTTCGCTAGCAGAGCCGCTATTTTGAATTTGAGAATACATTTAGCTATTAATACTAAATAACTCCTTCAAGCACGTATTGTTTTCTATTAATTTATTAGGTTGAGGACAGGGGAGAGTATTTAGTTTTGTGATTATTTTCTTACCTGAATAAATATCCTTACTTTCTTTATAAGTGTTTGATTTTTAGATTTTTGATTGAAAAATATTGTACATTATTGTACTATTGCGACAGTTTGAAACCATGTTGCTAATACGGACGATAAACATGATTGAGCAAATAATGACTGTTAAGGATGTCGCAACGTACCTCAAGCTCAACGAGCGTACTGTGTATCGTATGGCCTTATCAGCAAAGATCCCAGCATTCAAATTGGGAGCTTCATGGCGCTTCAAGAAAGAAGAAATAGATAATTGGATAGCGCAGCAACACAATCAAATATCAAGTAATAAAGAGAGTTAACCAATCATGCTAGGGTTAAAATTACGTGAAGAATTTTCTGGTCATCGTATTAAAGGGACGATGATCGAAATGCATAATCGGAATGGCACGGGTGCACTGGATAAGTCTGCAAGTGAATTCCTGAAAATTACTTATCCTTCGATTGACATGCTTAAGACAATTGAGGCTGTACAGGCAGGTCGTGCAGAGCCTGTCGTTATTATTGGTGCACGCGGCCAGGGTAAATCGCATCTCATGGCTGCACTTTCACACATGCACCAGGATCAGGATGCAACGGTAAATTGGTTAAATGATTGGGCTGCGCGGTTAAATAACCCAGCTATTGCAAGTCTAAAGTTACAGTACGGTATGCATGTCATTACCGAAAGCCTTCACCTTCAACGTTACAAACATGTTTGGGATGTGCTTTTCAAGCAACACCCACATGGTGAGATTATCAAAGCTAAATGGGAGGTGCACGGTACTGAGGTGCCAGGCTACGAATTGATGCTTGAAATGGCTGAGAATAAGCCTTTCATTTTAATTCTCGATGAGTTTCAGACTTGGTTTGAAGGATTAACAAATTCCAGTCAACACAAGCGTAAGACCTGGGCATTTAACTTCATTCAAATTCTTTCAGAAATTTCAGAAAAGCACCCTGAGCTTCTAACACTTGTGGTGTCGGTACGCGAAGGAAACTCTGATGCGGCACAACAGTTGTTTCGTGTTAATCCGGTACGGATTGACTTCAAAGGACCGGAAGCCAAGCGTGACAGACAGCGTCTTTTACTCTATCGAATTTTCGAAAACAGGATGAATATTCCAGAGTCCGATATCGCAGTACTGATTCAAACCCATGTGGACGAATTTTTACGTCTGAGTCACATTTCGGGCTCTGAGCATGAGAAGCATCGACGGCAGTTTATAGAAGCTTGGCCCTATTCACCGCGTCTTCTCCAGTTGCTGGATGATCAAGTCTTGATTGCAACTGAGACGCAAGAAACAAGGGACCTTTTACGTATTTTGGTAGACGTATTTAAAGCATCTGGTGATGACACTGCAATCCTTACTCCAGCGCATTTCAGCTTAACTAGCGAAAAATCAGGTGTTACTTCGTTACTGGATTCTGTTGCAAGCCAGTTGCATCGGGATTTGCGTGAGAATGCGCTCCGTAACCTTGAGGCTGTAAAAAATGGCGTGCCTGCTGCTCAGGTACCACACCTTGAGGCTATCCTGTCAGCGTTATGGCTTCGCTCGATGTCATTAGAGAACCATGCCGGCGCTGAGCCATCAGAATTACAGTTGGATATCACTGAGCGAAAAGCGATAGATGACAACTTGTTTGCAGCAGAGCTTGCCATTATTGAAGATAATAGCTTTAACATTCACCGCCAGGCTAACCGACTAGTATTCAAGAATGAAGTGAATCCGCAGGCTAAGCTATTGGCTCACGCCAAGAATGACAAGCTCTTCCAGAACGACCAGGATGTAGAACATCTTGCAAAAGAAATTCGTTATGCTTTGGTAGGTGATGGTAACCAGTCGAATATTTATCGAACTATCGTATTAAAGAAACAATGGCAAACTGCACCTTGGTCTGATGTTGAAGAGAAAGACCGCCCTCAATATTGGGATAACCGTATTCCAGTGGTTGTAATGCCCAAGGCTTCGCTTGATAACAAAGAGTTGGGTGAATGGCTGAAAACTCATGTTACAAAGGCACGAAACACAGTACGTTTTCTACTGCCACGGGTAGGTACTGCTGACATCTTCTATGATAAGTCATTGCTCATATTGGCCAGAGCAGTCTATTTAGCAAGCGATTGGAAAAATTCCGAGCGTGAATACGTGCAGTTACACCTCAAATATCAAAAAGAACTACGTGAACAGTTGCAGTCCCGCTTTGATCGTTTTGCTGTGTTAGTGGTATGGAATTTCGCCGATCCGGCACAATGTGAATTTGAGATCTCGCAACACGGTGCTGAAGGGCTGCAGATCCTTGAAAAGCTGGATGAGAAAATCCGTAATGAGCTGTTCATTCCAGAGGAATTTGATAGCATGCTGCTTAATGCTGCTACAAACAGCCGTAGTGTGGCAGACCTTATCGAACAATTGAAAGAACCTGCCTCTAAAGGGGCCGAAAGCATTCCATGGCTAGGTGAAACAGCTATTAAAGAGCGCATCGGCCGAGCCTGTGCCGAAGGCAAGATCGCTATCAATGCTAAGGGTAGCCTTTATGAGAAAAAGCCGTCAGAAAGCGTAGAAGACGCTTGGTATAGAGTGCGTGGCAAGCTAGGTAGCGGCAAAGATCTAGAAGAAACTACCTTACATTTGCCAGGAGGATCTGTCGGTTCGGGTGGCTCTGTTCCAGTGCAGCCTGTACCAGAAGAATTGGGAGATTTAACCGGAGGTGGTAATGAGCCCCTACCGGGCAATGGTGGTCCAATGCCTTCAAATACCCCAAACCCTAGTTCACTTTTCGGTAGTTCAGCTGGTTCTGTTGCCCACCACAGCGCTCAGAACACTTCTACTCTGAGTCTACTCGGCAAGCTTGAGCAGTGGGGTATTAATAAATTTAGTAAGGTCAAAGAAGTTAAATTATCCACTTCACAGCTCACTGGAGCACAGTTAGAGCATCTACTGAAGAATCTACCAGATGGGGTTACCTACTCTCTGGATTTGGATAAAGAACAATAAGTAATAGGCAAACGCATATGGATAAGTCACTGATCGCTGATATACACAGACTACCAGCACAGGAAGCATGGCCGAAAATCTTTTCTGCCCTTTGGTCCTTGTTTGCTGAGCCAATCCGAAAAGATCTGGCAGATGCAAAAACGACCGAACGAGACAGAGCCATTAAACCTCTAGATGATGTATTGGCTGGTAGTGCTTGGGATTTGTGGTCGAGTTTCGAGAATGCTTCGCCAAGAACTGTGGATGCACTGAAAGCGTTCTGGCAACGCCAAACAACACCGAAAGCTATCCTGATACTTGATGCACTGTCACTTCGTGAAGCACCTTGGATACTGGAAGGAGCACAGCAACGTGGATATACCATTCATAGCGCATGTACAACAGCCTCAGAACTGCCAGGTGATACCACACCATTTGCACGAGCACTAGGCTTTGGTCAACGTACCAAATTGCAGAACAATCAAGGTCAAAGTGCAGATTTTGTGGATGCTTTTACCGAATCTACAGATCTGCCCTGGGTTGATTGTGCGACATTGATAAAAGCGGACCCGAATATTATTTTCTGGCATCACTGGCCGGATGATCGTATGCATCACCTTGCTGAACAAGGTGCAGGTTATCGGGTATTGGCGAAAGAAGCCGCCGAGGTGTTAACTGGTGATGAGTTCTGGACTTTTGTAGATAAACTGGCTACTGGTCGTCGCTTAGTAATTACAGCAGACCATGGATATTCAAATCCTGCATTGTTTCCCGATGTATACCCGGAAGACCAGAAAACTTATTTGAAAAATCAGTTCAAATCAGGTCGTAATAATGAAGTAAAAGACGCAGAAACAGAGCAGCATTGGGTACCACCTCTGTCACAGGTGCTGACGACACAACATGGCAATTGGAATATCGTTCTAGGTCGGAAGAAATGGCGTAGCCAGGGCGGTTACCCAAGTTTAGCCCATGGTGGCTTGAGTCTGTTAGAAGTGGCCGTACCTTTTATTGAACTATCGAAACCAAACAGCTAATTGTGAGCACATATTGCTCATTGGATAAAATTTTTATGGCATTTAAAACAAAAGCCCAACTGACTGAAGTTCTGGTAGCTGAAGCTGTCGGCGCGGGTAAAAAAGCTTATCTAGAGTCTGTCGACTTTTCTGACCCTAATCGCTCATTAACCTGTCTTGAGGTTGATTTTCCTATTTTGCCGATCAATCAGATTGCACAAATTGAAGGGAATGCAGGGAAGCCTATTTATCAAATGAGCAAGTGGTGGGCACGTCGTCGATCAAGTGTATTCCGCTCTATGTTGATTGCTGCAGCAACCAAAGCACCAGATGATCCATCTGAAGCTGCAAAATTGGTATGGGATAACTATTATGCTAATCACCAAAATAACGAAGCGTTTAGGAAACTCAAAGTAGCTGACATCTTTATGGGTGGAGGTACTACTCTGGTGGAAGGTGCGCGTCTGGGTATGCAGATGACGGGTAATGATTTGAACCCGGTAGCTTGGTTGGTTGTGAAGAATGAATTAGCTGATGTAGATCTAGATGAGGTCAACAAGCTATTTGATCACATTGAGCGAGAAGTCAAGCCGCAAATCATGCCATTTTATGCTTGCGAAGGCCCTGATGGCGAAAAAGGCAAATGGACACAGCGTTCTACTGGCAAAGTCATGGGCGATGATTTTGATCCGCTGGCTCTGACACCCGAAGAACGCAAAGACTTCGATTACGAAGGCCCGGAAGTCATTTATACCTTCTGGGCTAAACATGGTCCCTGTGCTGCTCCCGGATGCGGTCACCGCACGCCATTGATGACCTCCCCAGTTGTGGCAGTCAAATCTCTCTCAGTTAAAGCCTGGCAAGATGTCGAATGCCAGCACTGCGGATCGAGTTTTGATCTTGAGCGACAAGAAGCTCGCATGGCTCCCGATGTTCCGCTGGTTGTGAGCGAGTCTGAAGCCCCATACGCCATTATGGATAACGCTGGAAACTACCAATGCCCTCATTGCCAGCACCAGATTCGTGATGAAGCTGCGGCGCTAAAAGGCGAATCCTCGCGCCTACTCAAGAAGATGAGTAAAAACAAAAAGGTTGATTTCACTCTGTTAGTACATCCTGATTGGCTTAAGGGATTAAGTGGTAGCGACGAATTCGGTGATTTTGGTGGTTCGGTCAATAGTGATTCTGAATCTACATCCCGGTGGAATAAGACCAGTCAGAAACAGCTAAAACTTTACGAGGTAAGAGGTAAGCTTCCGGGCGAAATTCAATGCCCCTACACGGGGCAGTTAATATCTACAACGGCGGGGACGATTCCTAAGCGATCTACGTTTACTTGCCAAGAGGATACCTGCGGTAAGCAACAAAATGTCATGGAGGCTATTCGCGAAACGGGTGAATCTAGTCCTGCTATGTTTTATGCGCTTCAGTGTCATTCTCCGCTCCGAGGTGAAAGTGGAGCTTCTTATAATGGACGTTATTTCAAGCCAGTAACTGCTTATGATGTCGCCGCATATAATGCTGCTATGAATGAGTGGGAAAACCGTTCGGAAAATGATTTAAAAGAATATTTCCCAAAAAGTGAATTGCCATTTGGATTTATGACTCATATGGCGAATGGTGATCTTCAGAAGAATTATGGATATGTAAAATGGGCTGATATGTTCAATCATCGCCAATTGCTTATTCTTTCAATTATTCTGAAGGAAATTGATCAGGCATATGGTTATTCAGATACATCAAAAGAAATAGTTTTGGGTGCTTTTCAGCAATATCTTCGAAATCAAAATATGTTTTGCTTTTGGGATATAAGCAGGGATTGCATGGCACCGATGATGAGTAACAGCAACTATCATCCCAAAATGAATGTTGTTGAAAATTGCGTTTTTCCAGTTCTGGGAAGAGGAAACTGGAGCTCTTGTCGAGACAATACATTAAGAGGCCTTGAGTGGGCGAAATCCCCATGGGAAATCGTCTCTAACGAGATGTTAACTAATATGTCCGCCGACATTGGTAAATTGGTGAGCGGTAAAAGCTCAAAGGCCATGCCAAACGATCCTGTGTTGCCGGGTACCTTAGTGACCTGCGGCTCATCGACGGAATTAAAACAGTATGCCGATCAGTCTTATGATCTCGTCATTACCGATCCACCATTTGGTGGCCTTCTGCACTATGCGGAGTTGGCGGATTTCTTCTATGTGTGGCTGCGTCTGTTATTGAAGGATAAGTATCCGGAGATCTATGCTGGAGAATATACCCCAAAAACACTGGAGGCAGTGTCGAACAAGGCACGTCATCCTGATGATCCTGATGCCTTTTACAAACGCCTGCTAACCGAATGTTGGCGTGAAGCAAATCGTTTGCTTAAACCAGGTGGTATCTTAGCCTTTACCTTCCATCACAGCGAGGATGAGCCTTGGGTGGATGTGTTAGAAAGCTTGTTCGATGCAGGATATTATCTTGAAGCAACTTATCCGATCCGCAGCGATGAAACTAAGGGTAAAGGTGAGTTTGGTTCCAAGACGATTGAATACGACATTATCCATGTATGCCGTAAGCGTACAGAAGCTCCTAGTAAAATAAGTTGGGCGCGGTTGCGTCGAAAAATCTTAGCAGATGTAAAACAACTTCAAGATTTATTAGAACATCATCAAACTGGTGGATTGCCAATAGCAGATATTCAAGTAATTAAGCGAGGTAAAGCACTTGAATATTTTTCGCGACACTATGGTCAAGTCTATGTTGAAGAAGGACGCGAGTTTACTGTTAATGAGGCCTTAGTAGGTATTAACCAAATTCTTGATGATCAATCGGAATCAGAATCGGGTGGTACACCCGTTGTATGTGAACCAAATACCCGGCAATTTTTACGTATCTTTTCTCGTCAAGCATCAGTGGAACGGGATCAGATGCAAAAATTTCTTCGAGGTAGTGGTATAGCACCATCAACGTTTGTCGCTTTTGGATGGGCGACTGAAACAACCCGCCCGAAAGCTTTTCACTGGCGTTCTCCTCTTGAATTTGCTCAAGAGCGTATGATCAATAAACGAAATTTAAGCCGAGATTTTGATCAAGCTATGTTGTTGGTTGGTGCCTGCTATCCAGAAAGTGGCATTAACACGAAGAAAATTCTAAATGAAAACTTTAAGCCTCACCCAGCATTAGGACATTTGTTGGATTGGCTTGTACATAATGGTGCAGACGGTACTATGCGTACGGCTACAATAACAGCACGTCAACTTTATACCCGCTGGGAGGCGGAGCATCAGTCTGTAGTACAGCAGCAGATATCCTTGTTTGATATGGAAGGTGAAGTATGAGTGGTGTGCTGACCGACGAAAAATGGAAACGACGTGGGATCTCTGTGCTGTGGTGCGGCAAAACTCTGGCTGAGCTGAATGCAGCCAGCCAGGTTATAAGCTTGCGCCAATTTATTGGCTTTTATGAAGCAGGTTGGCCAGATGATATGCCCCTGCTGAATGATGATGGCTTGTATGTTGCAGGGCTGGATGTGGCTGTGGATGCTTTATCGCCGGAAGATGCACTTGAATGGTTGGAATCTGAGATTTATGAAATGATTTATGACTTCCAGAACCATGCCGATGCTGCATTGATTTTCTGGATGCCTGATCAAGGTCGTTGGAAGGAAGATGTTACAACCAGTACCTACCACTGGTATCTAGCCGGTAAATATGATGCTCAGGTATTCCCACTAGGGCAATGTATCTGGAATGGTGCACAGAAGGATGTACGTCGAATTGAATCTGCTTCTAGTGGCAGGAGTAGCGAATGGCTGGGTTTATACCTTGAGCGGATTAGCTAACAGGAGTAAACATGAATTTTCAACCTGGTGAACGCGTCAGCCATTATGAATTCGGTCAAGGTGTTGTTATCTCCTCTGCTGGCGGTTACGCTCGTGTGTTCTTTCCTCAAGGTGAACGGCAAGTACCTGTCAGCACTTTGGTGGCTGCACTTAGCCATAATGAGCGGGTGGTGGCAAATATTGGTAGTTGCCTTGACAGTGTCACAAAGGCGTGGCTTTCTTGGAAAGCGCACGAATTACCACTTCAGGATTCTGCAAGCTCACTGACCTCCGCCAAGATTGATTTGCTGCCTCACCAGGTGGTATTAACTCATCGTATTGCTTGTGCGAGTCCACGGCGTTTTCTGATCGCAGACGAAGTGGGATTGGGTAAAACCATTGAAACTGCTTTGGTATTGAGAGAATTGGCCAGCCGTGGAGAATTGAACAGGGCACTAATGGTGGTACCTGCTGGTCTAGTAAACAATTGGCACCGTGAATTAAATGAAGTATTTAACCTGAATTTTGAAGTATTTGGTCGTGAAGGTGATGTTAGTGACCGACATAGCAATGCATTTGCTAAACACAACTTATTGATCGCCAGTATTGATACTTTAAAACGCCCTGCCAGAATCAAAAAGATACTCGAAGCACCTCGATGGGATTTAATCGTCTTTGACGAGGCCCATCACTGTACAGCCTATAAGCAAGGCGGTAAAACGCGAAAGACTCAGAATTATAAGCTTGCTGAGGCGTTGCGTGACCACAGTAGAGACATGATTTTACTCTCTGCTACACCACACCAAGGTGACCACTTTCGGTTTTGGAAACTGATCGACCTACTTGATCCTACCCTGTTTTCCAGTGAAACTGAGATGGTAGAAGAGCGTCATCGCCTGAATCCAATCATTTTTCGACGTACTAAGGCCGATGCCTGTAAAGCGGATGGCTCTACTTTATTTGCTCGGCGTTGGGTGCATACAGAAGCTTTTTCTATGTCGGACAAAGAGCGTGACTTTTATAATGCTTTGAATGAATACTTGCGTGATGGCTTTGCGTTGGCGAAGAAGCAAGGTGGCAAAGGTACGGCACTAGGTTTTGTAATGACGATTTTCCAGAAAATTGCCGCATCTAGTTTTGCAGCAGTGCATCGGACTCTCAGACGAAGACTTTTAGCATTAACTGTACATGAAGGCTTAATGCATGATGAAAATCTAGATATCGACGCTAGAGATTTTGCATTTAATGAGGCCAAAGAGCAAATCCGCATTGAGTTTGATTTAGGCCATGATCGGCTTTCAGAACTTGAGATTGACCGAATTCTGAATGACATCAAGCGTCGTCTCATCAAAAAAATTAATGAAGAGCAGTTAGCCACAGCATCCGATACCTTTGCTGACGAGCTTGAGACCGCTGCCGCTGAAAATGCTGCGATGGAAGCTGTTGCATACGCGCTGCCAGAAGAACGATCCCGCATTAAAGAGTTACTAAGCTTATTCCCTGCCACACGAGAAACTAAAGTAGATAAGCTTATTGGTGCTTTAGGTGTACTTTGGCAGCAAAATCCGGAAGAGCGTATCGTAATTTTCGCCACATATCTGGGCACTGTTGAAATGCTGGGCGAGCAGATTGAAAGGGCTTATCCAGGGCAAGGTGTAGTTGTTTTAAAAGGTGGTGATCATGGCAGTAAGCTTGCTGCTGAAAGACGCTTTAAACAAGCGAATGGCCCAAGGATCATGATTTGTACCGCAGCAGGCAGGGAAGGTATTAACCTACAACATGCCAGAGTGTTATTTAACTTCGATTTGCCATGGAATCCAATGGATATGGAACAGCGGATCGGGCGTATTCACCGTTATGGTCAGAGAGACACCGCCCAGGTTTATAATCTGGTACTGGGTGACACTATTGAAGGTCGCATCTTCCTACTTTTAGATGAAAAACTAGAAGAAATTGCCAAAGCACTTGGTAAAGTGGATGAGAAAGGTCAGATAGAAGAAGACCTTCGATCTCAGATTCTCGGTCAGCTATCAGAGCAGGTGAACTATCAGCAGCTTTACTCGCAGGCACTTCAAGATCCTGAACTGAAGCGTACTCGTCTGGAACTTGAGGCCGCCATGGATAATGCAAAACATGCAAAAGATGCGGTATTTGAGCTGTTTCAGGATTTGGAAAGCTTTAGTTTGGCTGACTACGCACCATTATCCGATAATAAAGATTCTATAGATGACCTGATCCAATTTATGCAGAAAGCATTCCCATACGAAGGGGAGACCATTGAGGTTCGAGGACAAAAACGATTTGCCTTGGTGAAAGATGGTCTTGATCAGATTCTGTTTACCACGGATCGTGAAGAGGCGACTAAGTCAGAAAAGCTGCATCTTATTGGTTTGGATCATCCAGTTATTTCAGAACAGCTCGAAAAATACCGGAATTTTGATCCTGAGTACTTGAGCTTTTACTCAAGTGAGCTAAATCATGGTGAATCAGTTTCTATTTGGGAAGTACGGGCTGCCAATGATAAAGGGCATAATGTCCACTCAATCATGAAGCTGGCTGTTGATGGTGATGGTAATCGCTTGCCTCATTTAGAAAAGCAAATAGATGCTATTTTTAAAGCAAGCAGCAACAATAGAGAAACGTTGCTGGATTTGCATAAGATCGAGGCGGTTCTGGAGCGTGAGCTTCATCACAGAAACATCGTTAAGTCTGAGCAGTCATACTCAGCCAAGCTAATTGGCTTGGCATGTGGGTAATCTAGTCGCGAAAAAGGAATTATTTTTGAAAAAAATTTCAATTAAGCATGTTTATGTTTAGGAAACGGGATAATCCTCTCCCTCAAACTATCAATAAAATCAGCCCATTCCTGCATCATCTTTGTTCGATATTCTAAATGCTGCGCATGGTTATAGGCTTGAGATACAGCGTTACCTACAGTGTGTGCTAATTGTATTTCAATTGCATCATGCATATAGCCTTGCTCATGTAAGGTTGTAGAAGCAAGCCCACGAAAGCCATGTCCAGTCATTTTACCTGTATAGCCCATCGTGCGAATTGCACTTAAAAGAGCATTGTTACTTAGAGGCTTTGCAGTACTATGATTATAAAAAACAAATTGTTTATTGCCTGTAAGGGGCTTTAGGTCTTCTATAAGTTTAATAGCTTGCTGCGATAAAGGAACAATATGGGGTAGAGCCATTTTCATTTTATAAGCTGGGATGCGCCACAACTTACTTTCAAAATCAATTTCATCCCATTCCATGTTTATGAGTTCAGCAGTTCTCACAAATGTTAAGGTCATGAACTGTAATGCTGTTTTGACTAATATGTTGCCGTGATAATGATCCATGCGTTCTAAGAAAGGGGGAAATTCAGAAATATCTAAGCGAGCCATATGCTTCACTTTACGAGGTTTGAGAACTTTCTGAAGGTGAGGAGTAGGGTCGTTCTCGATCAGACCTTTACCAATTGCAAAACGAAAAATACGTCCAGCTAAAGGTATGGATCTTTTAGCCATCTCTTGAGCACCACGCGCTTCAATTTGTTTAGCACAAGCAAGGACATCTTTACCTTTAATCTGATCAATAGGCATATCTCCTAATGCTGGAAAAAGATCTTTTTCAAATACAGACAAGTCGCGTAAATATGTACCTTCTTTAATAACGGGCTTTCGATCCTCCATCCATTCCATAGCTAGGGATTTGAAGAGAGTACTTTCATCTAATTGTTGTAATCGTTCATTTTTTTTAGCATTCGGGTCAATATTATTGTAAAGCTGAATACGTGCTTCATCTCGTGCACGGCGAGCTTGGGCAAGTGTGATTTCTGGATAGCTACCAATGGTTAGGGTGCTTTCACGGCCATTAAATCTATATTTTAAACGCCAGAACCTTCCACCTGAAGGTGTAACCTCCAGATATAGTCCTTTTTCGTCAGAATAGCGCTTTTTTTTATCAAGTGGCTTTATTTTTCTAACTTGAGCATCAGTAAGCATTTTTAATGGTATCCGTGCAAATTGGGGGACGAAAAATAACTTAAAAAGTCTGTCCCCCAATTATCCCCCACGATATGGGGGATTGCAATGGATGTGCTAGGATTTAACAAAACAATAAAAAAGGCTTAAACCTATGTGGTTTAAGCCTTTCAGTACCCCGTTGGATGCTGCGGGAAGCTAATTTGGCGGTGAAAGAGGGATTCGAACCCTCGAAACGCTATAAACGTTTACACACTTTCCAGGCGTGCTCCTTCAGCCACTCGGACACTTCACCATGGCCGAGGATAATATCGAAAAACATAGCCATCGACAAGGTGAAACAATTGATTTAGAGAAAAACTTTTAGCGTGATGATATGATTCGCAAAAATACTGTCTAAATTGAAGACACCCTATGCAAAGTACTGCAAAAAAAGCCGCATTGCCCGCAATCACCTTAGCCGCCCTTGGGGTCGTGTTTGGAGACATTGGAACCAGTCCACTTTATGCACTGCGCCAATGTTTTTTAACAGCTCATCTAGCGATATCAGAAGCGTCAGTTTTAGGCATTTTGTCCCTCATTTTTTGGTGCATGATGCTAACGGTGAGTTTTAAATACGTTACGATTATTATGCGAGCAGACAATAACGGTGAGGGCGGAATTATGTCCTTACTGGCACTAAATCTGCGAACCACCTTAATTAGTGATAACAAGAAAATTTATCTTATTGCTCTGGGATTTATTGGTGCATCACTGTTTTTTGGTGATGGAATTATTACTCCTGCAATTTCGGTTCTTTCTGCAATAGAAGGTCTCAGTATTGCTACGCCTATTTTTAATCAGTGGTTAGAGCCCTTATCCATAGGAATTATCACTGGCTTATTTTTGGTACAGCGCCATGGGACAGGGACAATGGGGAAATTCTTTGGGCCATTAACCCTACTGTGGTTCTTAGCGATTGGTGCTTTAGGGCTGTGGAGTATTTTTCAGACCCCTCATGTATTATTGATGGTTAATCCGTACTGGGCATTGAGTTTTGTCTTTAATCAACCCTATGTGGCTTTTCTGACTATGGGTGCCGTGATTTTGACTATGACGGGCGGCGAAGCACTTTACGCTGATATGGGACATTTTGGTCGTCTTCCGATTCGTTTAGCTTGGTTTATTATTGTATTACCATGTTTGTTATTGAATTATGCAGGGCAAGGAGCATTGTTATTGCGTGACGCGGATGCACTCGCGAATCCTTTTTATATGCTTATTCCAGAATGGGCACTATTTCCAATGATTGGTTTGGCGACAGCAGCAGCAGTTATCGCATCTCAGGCGGTTATTACGGGCGTATTTTCTATGGTTAATCAAGCCATTCAATTACGTTATTTACCTCGTTTGGCAGTGCGACATACTTCAGAGGTAGAGCGCGGTCAGATTTATTTGCCATTTATTAATTGGGCGCTGTATATCTCTGTACTGATCTTAATTTTATTGTTTGAGAATAGTGAGAATTTGGCTAGTGCTTATGGGGTTGCTGTCACCATGACTATGTTGTGTGGCACTATTTTAATCTCTATTTTGGCCTATGGGTTGTGGCGTTGGCCAATGTGGAAAGTTGCATTATTCGCCGTGCCATTTTTGTTACTTGATACAGTTTTTGTTGCCTCGACTTCGCTTAAAATTTTATCAGGTGGATGGGTTCCAATTTTAATTGGTGCAGTGCTATATACTATTTTAATGACATGGAAAGATGGTCGTGCATTAGTGTTGAAGCGTCTTGAAAAGGATTCATTGCCAATAGACCTATTTATTAAAAGCATTAGTATGGGTGGTGAAACTAAGTTCGTTCCAGGTGATGCAGTCTTTTTGACTGGTACACCAAATATTGTGCCACACGCAATGCTTCACAATATTAAGCACAACAAAGTCCTGCATGAACGCAACATCATGGTAACGGTTATTACACGCGATATTCCTTTTGTTCCGTCACAAGAACGCAGTAGTGTTGAAAAATTGGATGTCCGTTTTTATCGTATTACTTTGTATTATGGTTTTAAAGATCAGCCAAATATTCCGCAAGCATTGGAAATGGCCTATGCTGAACTTGGTTTTGAATATGATCTAATGCAAATTAGTTTTTTCATCTCGCGTGAACGGATTATCAGTACTGTAGGGGATGGTATGGTGCCTTGGCGTGAAAAGCTCTTTATCTCAATGCAACGGAATACCAGTCCTGTGAGTGATTTTTATCAAATTCCAACCAATCGCGTGGTTGAGCTGGGTAGTCAGATCCAGATTTAAACTTCAATAAAAAAACCAGCATATATGCTGGTTTTTTTGGAGGATAAATCAGTTGAAGTCTTAGTTCATTAGATCATTTAAAGGTGCTTCAGGCATCGCTTGAGCAGGGGCATCTGGTGATGGCAGTGAATCAGGCTCAACCGCATTGACAGGTGCCTCTGCTGATGAATCTAATGGCGGTGCAGCAGCTGGGGCAGCATTCATGTCTGTATTTACCGTGGGTGCGACAGCATCATTTAATGCCGCTTCAGCTTGTTGTGCTGAGAGTTCTGCATTCGGTGCCAGTGGATGTTGCTCTGTTGGAGTCGCAGCGACTTGTTGTTGCACTGTGGTATCAGGTGCGGCCTGTTGAACAGGGGCTTCACTCTGTGGTACGGTTGGCATCACTGCTTGGTCATTGGGTGCACCTCGGCCCGCTGGACTGATAGGTGCAGCATTTGGATCAAGTAATTTAATTTGCCCTGAGCTTACGAGTTCTTGAATAGAACCTGGTTGACCATTAACAGTAGTCATGACTTTGGCTTGAGAGAGACTTTCTAAGGTGTCACCCGGTTGGATCGGTGGCTCCGCGAAGGCTGAAGCACTTATCACTGTGCCGATTAAACCAAGAGAAGCTAAAATCTTAGAATGCATAAGAACTCCGTAAATTGCATGTATTATTTCGTTGAATTCATTTTTACCTTGGCATATTTTTTGAAGCGACAGCAATCAAAGATACGCAATCGCATCACGTTGCCGTAGAAAAACTCTACAAAAAAGACATTTTGTTACATGCAAAATCATCTAAATATGGCGTTTTGTTTAATTGTTATGCGAATAGAACTCGAGCGATATACTTCGTATACGCTGATTGTTAAGCTCGTGAAAAACCGATGTTTATTGTAGTTGTTATGGCGAAGAAGAAAAGCAGTTCAGGTAAGTCAGTCTTTAACATGTTTAATCAAAATGGCCTGAAAGTGATTTTAGGATTGGTGGCAACGGGAAGTTTTGCGATTGCCTTTGGTCAAGAAAAAATTCAGCAATACGTGTCTTTAAGCCCAAGCTCAAATTCAGCCTGTTTAGAACAATTTTATCGGGAAATTCCGCCTTATTTACTCAAAGAAAGTTTAAGTAAACACAGCTATGCACTGTGCTTTAACGGTTTTAATGTGATGTATTCGGGCGTTTCGAAAACCCCCCTATGGGTTGCAGAGGCTCTGACGCCGCAGCGCCTGAGCCAAAAAATTCCACGTGAAGATAGTTTTCACGAAGAAAATAATGTTGCAACCGAACATCGAGCGACATTGTCGGACTACCGTGGTTCAGGCTATGACCGTGGACATATGGCACCGAATGCTGATATGCCCAACAAAGCCGCACAATTCGACAGTTTTTCTTTGGCCAATATGGTGCCACAGGCCCCTAAAAATAATCAGCAAGTGTGGCGTGAATTGGAAGAAGCCACACGGGCGCTTGTGACCAAGCAAAAGCTGGATGTTTTTGTGGTAACTGGGCCTATATTTCAGGGCAAAAAGCTCAAGACCATTGGTCAGGGAGTGATTGTTCCGAGTGCGGTTTATAAAGCGGTCTATATGCCAAAAACAGGTGCAATCGGCGCTTATTACGCACCGAATGATAATTCACAGCAGGTAAGAATTGTCAGTGTCTGCTATTTGGAAGAGCAGCTGGGTGTGAATTTATTTCCGCAACTGACAGAAGAGCAAAAACGTAATACTTATAAACTACCGTTGACAGCAACGGCGGTAAAAGCCAATAGTGCAATTCAATACTCACATTGGGATGCGGAAAGTCAGTGTGCAGAAGAGGTTTCATCCGAGCAGCTCAAAGCCTTACAAAAAAACTTTAAATCGGGCTCTACTCAGTCGAGTAGTGGTAGCACAGTCAAAACAGGCACGGGTATTGATGCGGCGGATCAAGATGCGATTGTGAAACAATTGGTCGACGCCTTATTGCAATATATTTTGCAGCTGTTACGTTAAAGTTCTATGCAGTTGGATGTATAGACCTTCGACTGCAGTGCCCAATGCCTGAAAAACAAACAAGAGTAAAAATAAAATGTTTAAACCTTTTGTACAAGGTAACGAGTCCCATGCCATTCATGATTTGACCCTTGAAAATGACACGGACTGCGTCAGTATTTATGGCAATTTACAACTCACCAAAGACCAAGCTGGTTTAGCTGCGGCCAAAGCATTGCAGGCGTATCTGAATGCCATTGTGCAACAGCTTGAAAGTGAAGCTCAGCTTCCTGAGAAAATTGAACATCCGCATTCGAGTGAAATTGACAATCCATTTTTATAACATAAGCCTATCTATGTTCCATGTGGAACAATAAGAAAAGCCCACAGATTGTGGGCTTTGTTATTAATGGATAGAGAAAAAATTAATCCTCTTTTTCTAAAATTTTATAAATAATAGCGCCGATAATGGCACCGACAATCGGAGCAACCCAGAACAACCAGAGTTGGCTTAATGCGCCTGTTTCAGCAAATATTGCAACACCTGTACTTCGTGCAGGGTTAACCGAGGTGTTGGTCACAGGAATACTGATCAGGTGAATCAAGGTTAGGGCTAAACCAATGGCAATCGGCGCGAAACCAGCAGGCGCACGTTTATCTGTGGCACCCATAATCACGATTAAGAACATTGCGGTCAGTACAATTTCAATCATTAAAGCGGAGATTAAGGAGTATTTTCCTGGTGACAGCTCGGCATAACCATTGGTCGCAAAGCCTCCTGTGCCGGTGAAACCAGCTTGGCCTTGGACAATCAGGTATAACACCCAAGCGGCTAAAACTGCACCGACCACTTGGGAGACCACATAAGGAATCAGATCTTTGGTATCAAAGCGTCCACCGACCCATAAGCCGACACTGACCGCAGGGTTAAAGTGCCCGCCAGAGATATGTCCAAGTGCAAAGGCACCCGTTAAAACGGTTAAACCAAAGGCAAGTGCAACGCCAAGAAAGCCGATGCCCAACTCGGGAAAAGCTGCTGCAAAAATGGCACTGCCACAGCCTCCGAAGACCAACCAAAACGTTCTGATGAATTCAGCAAGATATTTATTCATAATGCGCCTTTTGTAGTTATTGATGTTTTATTCGCATAGAACTTTATATCTAACGAGAAAATACTCGTTTTTCAATCAATTTAACAAAAAAAGCATGACATCCTGATGACGTGGATTAAACAGGTCAGATTTTAGTGAAAATGCTGAATACGCCACTGCTGAGGTGTGACTTGGGTCCAGTGTTTAAAGGCACGTTGAAAAGCACTTTGTTCAGAGTAACTCAGCAACAGTGCAATTTCCTGTAAGCTGAGGTGTGGATCTTTTAAGTATTGCTCCGCCAAAATACGTCGAACTTCTTGCATCCGCTGTTGGTAGGTCGTGCCTTGTTGTTGTAAGTAACGTTGCAGCTGTCGGACTGAAAAGTTCAGCTGCCGAGCAATATGTTCAATTTGATATTGGTTTTTTTGTAGCCCCGTTAAAATCGCATGCTGTAAGCGCTGGTCGATGTGAGTAGAGTTGGGAAGTTTTTCCAGTAAGGCTTCGGCCTGCTGTAAGAGCAGTTTTTGCAGGGTTTGATCACCTTGCTGAAAGGGCATGGATAATTCGCTGAGAGGAATCATCATCATCGGGCAGCTTTGGGAAAAGCGGACTTTACAATTAAAGTACTGCTCATACAGTGCCGTATTTTTCGGTGCAGGATGAGTAAAATGAACCTCGCTGAGCTGGATGTCATCATGGGCGACAAAGTGCTTCATAAACTGAATGATCAGCGCCATTGCCACTTCATTGCTGAGTTGTGTAGTGAGTTCAATCGGCATCTCCACCCAACCAAAGCATAGATTTTCACCTTCAATTGCAACATATAGTGAACTGCCATCATAAATGAGACGGTGAAAGTCATGATAACGAGTGAGCGCTTCGCCTAAATTTTCGCAGGACAGCGCAATATAGCCCAAAATGCCTAAATGCTTGGGCTGTACATACTTTGCAATCTCAAGTCCGAGCGCAGGGATGTGCAGATGGCTGTCAAGATCATTCAGTAACTCTAACCACAGGGCATAATCAAAACGTTCTAAGTTCTGTGCTTTTTCAAGCTGTTCAGAAATGGGGTAGTCCACGGCTTGGCAATAGGCATAGAGTAAATGCCCCAGTCCACCGTAGACAGAACCTGTGTAGTCTTTGAAATGTTGCATTTATTGGCTCTATTGTTCTTGTCGTAATTTGTCAATGAATTTGAATGCTAGGGTCAATATTTAGCATAGTTTCCACATTATATTCAATCTGAATATAGGAGGAATTTGCCATGTGGAAGGGTTTTGTCGCAGGACTAGTGGTTGCCAATGCGTTTGAGTGGGTTGCGCATAAATATATTTTGCATGGAACACACCGTGCTGGAAAGCCACGCTATAGCCCTGTGCCTGACAGCATGAAATCGCATTGGGAGCATCACAGAGAAGTGCGGAAAACCACATTTCATGATCATGGTTATGTTGAAGGTTGGAGCAATTGGCGTACCAAAAATGAAATCGTGTCACTCGCAGTCGTGGCGGGTGTATTTGGGACATTATTTTATCCTGTCTCCAAAGGCATGACTTTGTCTGTGTTGTACAGTGCAGGAAATTATTACTACATCCACCGCCGTGCGCACTTAGAGCCAGACTGGGCAATGCGTAAGATTCCTTGGCATTATGATCATCATATGAACTCCAATCAGGATGCCAACTGGTGTGTGACCAAGCCATGGTTTGATTATATTTTAGGAACGCGGGTCATTTCCTCATTGGATTTGCAAGAGCAAAATCCGTTGGGTATTGCTTTACCCCAAGTGGTGTCGGATAAGCTCACCCAGTGGGTCAATCAGGTCTTCCCTGCAAAATGGGTTAAGGCACCTGAAGCGATTCCACTGAACTCAGCGCAGACGACTGAAACGGTTGCAGGATAACTGAATGGGTATTTTGTCGTGATTTGTCAATAATATTGGTGTGTATTGTCAATATTTCGTCATTTGAACATTCTATAGTAAAGCTGTTGATGAGGTGAGATCATCTCATGAGCACTAGTACGTCATTTTTCATTTTCCAGTTTAACAAGACAATGTTGTAGTTATTCTAGGTTTATAGGGAGTCGCAAGACTCCCTTTTTTTATCTCAAAAATTGAGAGCATAATTGTGGTCAAGAGCCAGCGAGCATTCTAAGCTTTAACATCTACTGCATAATCGATAGTACTGTTCAACTCAGCGTTAGCTCAGCTGTGCCGAAGTACAGCGTAATTGAGTCTTTTAATTCGCCTGCTTTTTAAAGTCCGTTAAAATATAGCGATCCATTTCATCGGTATAGTCAGGGGAAAACTGAAAGCACACATGCTCGTTGATGTTTAAGGTTTTGAGATCAGGGAAGCTTTGTCTGGCACGTGGACTATTGCTAAATAAAAAAGCTTGTCGATCACTCTGAAAGTAAAACACTTTTTCAGTGCTGATGTTGTGCCGTCGGTAATGGGTGACCTCTGACCATTGTGTAAAAATACCACAAGCCCGAATTTGATCAGGTGCAATCAACGCTTTTTCATAATACTGTTTAAACTGATATTTGCAGAAGCTGATATAGCTAAACAGGCATAAACCAAGGAGTAACAGTACAGCCAGCATACCGAAAGGGCGGTCAGCATATTTCTTCATCAAAAGGATGAAAACAAAACAGATCAATAGACCACAAATAAATAAGATTAGCTCTAAGTGATACATTTTTTCTCATCTTTAAAATGATAAAAAAGAGTACTCGAAAGTACTCTTTTCATAGGTTTTACGGTTATGGTCTGTTTATAGACGCATTTCAATACCTTGCTCTGCAAGGTATTTTTTCGCTTCAGGAATGGTGTGTTGTCCAAAGTGGAAAATCGAAGCAGCCAGTACAGCGTCTGCGCCACCTTTTAAAATACCATCGGCCAAGTGTTGTAAGTTTCCGACACCGCCCGAAGCAATGGTTGGAATGGTGACACGGTCATTGATGTGACGCATCAGCTCAAGGTCATAACCTGCTTTGGTACCATCGGCATCCATCGAGGTAATGAGCAGTTCACCTGCACCAAAGTCAGCCATTTTCACGGACCATTCAATTGCATCAATACCCGTTGGTTTACGGCCACCATGGGTAAAAATTTCCCATTTATTCTCGCCCGTTTTTTTCGCGTCAATGGCAACCACAATACACTGTGCGCCAAAGCGTTGCGATGCTTCTTGTACAAATTCTGGGTTAAACACCGCTGCTGAGTTAATGCTGACTTTGTCCGCGCCAGCATTGAGTAAGAGACGAATGTCTTCAACTTTGCGAACGCCACCACCGACTGTTAAGGGAACAAAAACCGTTTCAGCCATACGTTCAACCGTACGATAAGTCGTGTCTCGACCATTCGAAGTTGCGGTAATGTCTAAGAAGGTAATTTCATCAGCACCTTGTTCGTTATATCGACGTGCTACTTCTACTGGGTCACCTGCATCACGAATATCAAGGAATTGAACACCTTTCACTACACGACCGTTGTCTACGTCGAGGCAAGGAATAATACGTTTAGCTAGCATAATTTTTTCCAAAAATAACAGCCGATTATGAAACTTCGCGACTTAGATGCTACACCTTAATAGTCGGAGCGGGTATTCTATCAAACTTATGTAAGTTTTTTTGCAGGTTTTATATGTCGGTTTATACCACTTTGACTTTACAGGAAGTTCAGGCGTTTGCAGCACCTTATGGACTTGAGGTAATCGATCTGATCCCAATTCAAGGCGGTATTCAAAATACGAACTATTTTATTGTATGTGAAAATGCTGTGCAGTATGTATTGACTGTATTTGAAGAAATGGATGAACAGGGCGCAGGCGAGTTGGTTCCTGTACTTGAGCATTTAGGTCAGGCTGGTTTAGCGGTTCCTGTACCTTTAAGTCATTCAGGTAAAGCCATTCATAGTTTAAAAGATAAACCCGCGCAAATTGCCCCATGCATGATGGGCAAGCACCCCATGCCTGCGACCCTTGAGCAAGCCGAGGCGATTGCGGTTGCACAAGCGCAAATCCATGTCGCACTGCAAGATTTTCCACTACAGCGTGCAGAATACCGTGACCATGATTACTGGCTCGCTGTAGCGTTACAGATGAAACCGACTTTAAGTGACGCGGATCAAGCACTGCTCAGTAAGTTGTTGGGCCTATATGACGCATTATCAGCGGTTTATCCGAATCGTCCTAAGGGCTTTATCCACTCGGATTTATTCCGTGACAATACTTTATTTGAGGGCAATCAGCTCAAAGGCATTTTAGACTTTTATGAACTGAATAAAGATGAGTTCTTGTTTGATATTGCGATTACGCTGAATGACTTCTGTACTGAATACCCAAGTGTGCATTTAAATGAAGACAAAGCCATCGCATTTTTAAATGCCTATGAAAGCATTCGTCCTTTGACTGCCGATGAAAAATCTTGCCTAGAGTTGTATCTCGCAATGGCCGCTGCACGTTTTTGGATGATGCGTTTACAAGTGGCACAAAAAAATGCAGAACAAGGTCGTACGGGGGATGACATTTTGCAGAAAAATCCTGCTGAAATGCGTAATATGGTGATTGACCGCTTAAAATTTGTAACTGCTTAAATAGGAAAGAAAAATGCGTGACCAAGGACGACTCGTTGAATGGTTCGATGAAAAAGGCTATGGCTTTATTCAGCCCAACGATGACAGCAAAGATCGCGTGTTTTTACATATCAAGGACTTTGCACGGCAAGGTCCTCGTCCTATTTTAGGCTGTGCGTTGGAATACAACGTGATTGTGGATGCGCAAGGGCGTTATCGTGCACAGCAAGTCAGTTATTTAAAAGCATCGCAAACCCAAAAGAGTCGTACCCCAAAAGTCTCCCCGAAAAAGACCGAACAGGGGCAACGCTGGAGTCCAATGCAAATTGCATCGGTGGCATACATCGTGTTTTTGGCGTTATTGGTACTCCTGGGGCGTTTGAGTGGATTGGTGCTGTTGTTTATTAGTGTGATGAATGCGGCCAGTTATTGGTTCTATGCGCAAGATAAAGAGGCTGCGCAAAATGGACAGCGCCGTGTACCTGAAAACACGTTGCATCTGCTTTCATTTTTGGGTGGTTGGCCTGCAGCATGGTTAGCGCAGCAAAAGCTACGACATAAAACACAAAAACAACCGTTTAGAAAGATCTACTTTTGTACAATTCTATTCAATATTCTTTTAATTTTATGGCTTATTTCTCCTTTCAATAGTTTGCCTATTTAAAGTTCAAGCCCACTTCATGAGGGACAATATGAATTATTCAGTCGATCAAGATCCGAATCGTAGTCTGACTTTTATTCTTTATATTTTGTATATCGTTGCGATTTTTTCCGCAGGGATTTTAGCCATCATTGCTTTAGTGATTAATTATGTGAAGCGTGGCTCTGTGCGTGGTTCCATTTTTGAGAGCCATTTTACTTGGCAGATTCGCACCTTTTGGTGGTATTTGATTTGGAACGTGATTGCCTTTGTGCCATTTATTTTCTTATTCTTTACGGGTGAAAATGCCACAGCTTTCGCAGGTGTTGCATTCGGTGCTTCGACCTTCTGTGTGGCCGTGATTGGGTTGTCGTGGGTGTGGATTGTGTATCGTGCCATTAAAGGCATTATTCGTTTAAATGACAATCAACCGATGTATCAATAACAAGTGGTGAGATTTAAAAAGGGCAGTGTGCCCTTTTTTTATGATTTTTTTATAACAAGGTTTATGCACCGAGATGAACCAAGCTGATGCAGCAGTGTCTCTGTTTTTGTGTAGGCTTTTAAAAAGCACCTTACTAAATTGAATTTCAATCTTTACTTTTTTATATTAATAAATTTACTTTTTTAATATTTATAACTTACATTTTTATTTATAAATAATTACTTTTTTAATAATTTTAATTTACATTTTTAATAAATTAACTTTACATTAATGTACAGTTATTTATATAAATATATATGGTGGTTATTATAAAAAATAGTCCTTTTTTTGACTAAGCGTAGAATCTACCGCGACGACGTTTTAGCCCCAAAACATGGATGGCGCGAACCAAAACTGCATAAGAAACAGAATAGCCAAAGTGTTGTTCAAAAAGTGTAACTAAATCGCTAATATTCTGAAATTTTGTATTTTTAACAAAGGCTTGAAATTCATTCCAATCCTTAATATGGCTGGGTGCTCCACGGCTGTTGGCTACTTTTGGAGACAAGCCACCTGTTTCTTCTTCGAGCTTAATCCATGCGTCTAAGGTCACACGAGAGATGTTGAACTCCTTGCAAACTGCAACCTTATAATCCGTGAGTTTATAGCGTTGAATCGCTGCTTTTCGAGTTTCTAAATCGTACTTTGGCATTTAATTCAATATTTTTAAAATAGCGAAGCTGTTATTATATGGCATAGTTGTTGCAAAAACCAAAATCACTAGATTAAAAAATGAAAGATGGTGATTTCGGTGAAAAATGCAGATTTTTCTGTAAAGAAAATGTCACTATGGCAAGTGGTCATTATTGGTGTGGCCTATATGACCCCGATGGTAGTGTTTGATACCTTTGGGATTGTGTCTGGGATCACCGATGGGCGTGTGCCATTGGCTTATATTTTGGCGTTGGTTGCAATGTTACTGACCGCATTTAGTTATGCACGTTTTAGCCGAATCAGTGGTGACTCAGGTTCTGCCTATAACTACACGGCACAGTCGTGTGGAGCCAAAGCAGGCTTTTTTGTCGGTTGGTGTTCACTGCTAGATTATATTTTGTTGCCCTTGGTGAATGCCTTACTGGCAAGTATTTACTTAGAAGCTGTGATCCCGAGTGTACCTTATTGGGTCTGGGTAGTTCTATTCACGGGTTTGGTTACGCTGATTAACTGTTTCCGAATCAATATTTTGGCAAATTTAAGTCAGTTGTTTGTACTTTTACCCTTACTGCTGATGGTCTTATTTATCTATCTAGTCATTCAAGGCGTGGGTTCTGAACAAGGCTATGATCATGTACTGACTTTAGCCCCGCTATTTAATGGAGACAGTTCTGTTTTGCCTTTGATTGCGGGTGCATCGATTTTATGTTTTTCATTTTTGGGTTTTGATGCGGTCACGACCATGTCCCATGAAACCAAAGATCCGCAAAAGAATATTCCACGTGCCGTGCTGCTTACCACGTTGCTCGGGGGCGGGATTTTTATTAGTGCCTCATGGTTTATCCAGCTGTATTTTCCAAGCAATGTGCGTTTTAACAACCCTGACGAAGCCTTACCTGAAATTGTCCTCTATGTGGGGGGAGCACTTTTCCAAGCCGTATTTTTATGTGCCCAAATCATGAATACCTTCGCTTCAGGTTTAGCCACCCATGCCAGCGCTTCACGCTTAATTCATATTATGGCGAAGGATGGCATTTTCTCCAAAGCAACCTTTGGGCAGCTCCATGCAAAATTAGGTACGCCACTTTATGCCGTCTTAAGTATTGGCCTGATTTCGCTATCGGCCATTTTTCTAGATCTTGCGACTGTGGTCAGCATGATTAGCTTCGGTGCTTTGATTGCCTTTACTGCGGTGAATTTCTCGGTTTTTGTGAAGTTCTATCTGTTGGAAAAACAAACCCAAGGCATTAAAAACAAATGCCTCAATTTGATTCTTCCCTTGTTATCTGTATTGGTGATGCTTTGCCTCTGGGTCAATTTAGAACGAAATGCATTGATTTTTGGTTGCTCTTGGTTGGCGATAGGCATTGGTCTATTTATTTATAAGAAATTGAAAAGACAAAACATTGTGATTGGAAATGCATATTAAAACCTGCATGAAAATGAGATAGATATTGAGTGTGAATGAAATGAATATGAATAAACCGACATTTTTAGATGACGTTGAATACAAAGCCTGTTCTGCGGCACAAAGTGGTAAAGAGTGGAATTGGTTGAACCCGCAGTGTGGTGCGTTTAGTCATCCAGCCAATTACTATGAAAGTTCAATGCATGTATGGCATGAGTTTGAGCCTTTAAATGCGGATATTGAATGTGACGTGGTCGTGATAGGCGGTGGCTTACTGGGAGCATCGGCTGCACTGCATTTTTCGGAGCAGGGTGTCGATACGGTCTTGGTTGAAAAAAACCGAGTGGGCAGTGCTGCCTCAGGGCGTAATGGTGGGCAACTCACCCCGGGGTTGGCACGTTGGGAAGCCGAAACCATGATTGAGCACTTCAGCTTTGAAGAGGCTAAAAAGTTATGGCACTTTACCTCAACGGAAGCCATGACTTTGATAGATGACATTACTGAAAAATATGACTTAGATGTGCAACGTAAACATGGACACTTGACGGCTGCGGTACACTCTGGACATTTAGATGCACTGCGTGAAGGTATGCAGGCGCGTCACTATTTAGATGAAAAAAATACCTCAATGTTGACCCAAGATGAATTACGTGAGCATGTGCAATCCGACAACTATTTTGGAGGTCAGTTGGATCAGCTCGGGGGACATATTCATCCTTTAGCCTTGACGCGTGGTTTGGCTTATGGCTTTTGCCAAAACGGTGGCACGATTTATGAACAGACGGAAGTACAGTCAATTCAGGAGCGTACAGATGGTATTTATGTGACCACAGAGCAAGGGGTAATTAAAGCACGTAAAAGTGTGGTGATGGGTGTACACCATGCCTCATTTAAACTCTTAGAAGAACGCAATCAAACCACCATTCCTTTTTATACTTATGTGTGTACCACTGCGCCTTTAGCATTGGATTTGAAAGAACTGCTGCCGACGGATCTGCCAGTATACGATACCCAGTTTCAAATTGACTACTACCGCGGGGTTTCTAAAAATCGATTGTTATTTGGCGGTGAAGGCACGGGTTCGTGTTGGAGTCCTGAACAAACGCATGACTATTTGCTAGGGCGTATTCAACACGTATTTCCTCAGTTAGAGCAAGTCCAGCTTGATTTTGTGTGGAGTGGCACGACAGATTTAACCGTTAATGGCGCCGCGGATAGTCGCAAATTTGGCAGCCAATACCCAATCTATGCTGTTCAGGGGTGGAGTGGACATGGTGTTGCGCAAACGGTGCGTATTGGTAAAGCCATTGCCGATGATTTCTGCGGTGAAAGTGATGACTTTAATATGTTGACCCGTATTCAACATCAGAACATTCCTTTTGGTCGTGCACTGGCGCCGTTGGTCATTCCAATAGCCAAAAGCATGTATGGAATTGGAGCAATGATTAATCCGGGCAAGATGGTGTCATTCTAACCACCTGACCATACTGCTGAATTGGGGGCTATTGATCACTCGATTCAGCAGTTTTTTCGTTTCGGAGATAGGCTAAAGTTGTTCGAGGTTCTTTTTCGACTTCAGCAGTTTCGGTTTCCATTCACTAATCATAATGCCAAACACCACCAAAAGCCCACCCAACAAAGCCAGTGGTGCTAAGCGTTCTCCTGCAAGACGCCCAAACAGTGCCGCCCATACAGGCTCTCCTGCATAAATAATTGCCGCTTGAGATGGATTGACTGAGCGCTGTGCCCAATTCATTACATATTGAATCACGGCACTGGCAAGACCCAAGCCGAGTGCGATACTCAGTAAAGGCCATGAAAAGTCTGGAATGTGGTGTTCACCTGCCAATGGCATGGCTGCAAAGGCGAGCACAGAGGCAACTGCCAGTTGAATCACCGTCACTCGACCAAGATCGACTGTTGGAGCAAAATAGCCAATCAGAATGATTTCCATTGCTATAGCGATTGCACCAAGTAGGGTTAAGGTCTGGCCAAAATTCAGTGAAATTGAATTCAGGCTATTGCCTGTAAGTAAGACTAAGCCCATAAATGCACAGAGCGCACCAATCCAAATCATAAAATGGGGCACTTTACGAAAGATCAGCCACAACAATACAGGTACCAAAGGCACATACAGTGCAGTTAAAAAGGCAGATTCACTGCTACTGACTGTTTGTAGTCCGACCGTTTGTGTGCCATAGCCAATAGTGACCATACAGCCAATGAGTGCACCTGCCCATAAGTCCTGTCGGGTGATGTGTTTTAAATGTTGATAGGAAAAAAAGCCAATAATCGTCGCGGCGCAGGCGAAACGACAACCCACAAAGAACATGGGGGAGCTGAAATTTAAGGCATATTTCACGGCCAAGAAGGTACCGCCCCAAATAAAGGTAATTAGAATCAGTGCAATGACAGGCGCTTTAGAACCGAGCTGAGTATTCAACATAAAAGAACTGGTGTGCAATATATTGCACATAGCTTGTCATGCTTTGTTTTTGTGTGCAATATATTGCTCCATATTTTTTTGATTTAACTTTATGAACTCTCCTGCGGTACTACAACACGTCAGTCAAAATGTGCGTCATTATCGAAGCTTAAAAGGCCTGAGCCAGCAACAATTGGCGGATTTGGCTGGTTTAAGCCGGCGCATGGTGGCTGGGGTTGAATCAGGACAGGACAATATTAGTTTGGCGAAACTCAGCTTGATTGCCGATGTGCTTGAGGTCGATTTTGTACAGATCATTGCTGCGCCTGAACAGCAAGGTCAAGCGGTCGTCAACGTTCTGGCTTGGCAGGGTACACAAGCACACAGTGAAGCAAAATTAATGGCCTCGGCGGCAGCAACACAAAAAGTTGAACTGTGGACATGGGTACTTGCCCCAAATGAGCACTATAGTGCAGAACCTGACCCAGTCGGTTGGCGTGAGATGCTCTATGTGATGGAGGGGGAGTTAACTTTGGATTTGGCGGGTGACATGAAAGTCTTAGGTGTAGGTGAGTCGATTGTGTTTTCGAGTGCCATCGAATACCAATATATCAACCGTGGAACTGTACCGTTAAAGTTTATTCGTAATGCAATTTATTAAGAAGCAGATCTTAAAAACTGATATTTAGCGCATAAAAAAGAGGTCAAAAGACCTCTTTTTTAAATTCTACAATTAGAGCGATTGTTCATCTAACAGCAATTGTGCTTCACGTAGGTTTAAACTGCCTTCATAAATCGCACGACCAGTAATTGCACCCAAAATACCCGGTTGACCTTTGAGGTTACGTACGTCATCAAGGTTGGTCACACCACCTGATGCAATCACAGGTAGACCAGAGTATTGCGCCAGTTGAACAGTTTGCTCAACATTGACCCCTTGCATCATCCCGTCACGTGCAATGTCAGTATAGACAATGCTCGATACGCCCGCATCGGCAAAACGTTTGGCCAAATCGGTTGCTTTCACATCGGTCACATTGGCCCAGCCATCGGTGGCCACCATGCCATTCATGGCATCGATACCGACAATGATATGACCTGCAAATTTCTTACATGCTTCTTCTACAAACTCAGGATCTTGAACAGCTTTGGTGCCAATAATGACAAAAGACACACCCGCTTCTAAGTAGTGTTCAATGGTTTCTAGTGAACGAATACCGCCGCCAATTTGAATTGGCAGTTCAGGTTGTGCGCGAGCAATGGCTTCAACCACAGGTTTATGAATTGGCGTACCAGCGAAAGCACCATTTAAATCGACCAAATGTAAGCGACGCGCGCCTTCATTTACCCAGTGCTGTGCAGTTGCAACAGGATCATCAGAAAAAACCGTATCGTCTTCCATACGACCTTGTTTTAAACGAACACATTTGCCATCTTTCAGGTCAATTGCAGGGATGATCAGCATGCTTTCGCTCCTAGCCAAATCTTAAATAAAATCAATGTCCGTCATCTTAGCAAAGTATTGGCAATTTTCTAAGCATCTGTTACAGCTTTTCATGACGACAAGGTTTTGTTGTTTTTTCTAATTCTTTGGAAATATCTTTTGGGAGTCGCTCTAAACGCCGCAATTCTTCAAAAACCAACAGCGCCGCATAGGCATCCGCAGCGGCATAGTCAACTTGTTCAGGCGTGAGTATTTTCCTCGCCCAATTTGAAGTGCTGACTTTTTTGCTTTTGGGGAAGTTGAGTTGAAACAGCAGGGCGATGGCATTTTTAATGCCGACAGGGTTGGTCAAACCAAAGCTGGCAAAGCATTTTGACAGCTCAACCACACCCTTGAGTTCAAAACCCTTTTTGCGGAATAGATGGGCATCATTTTTTAAACCAAAGCCCACTTTGAGCTGGTCTGGATTCGCCAAAAATGGTGCAAGGAAGCTCCAAATGGGTGGACTCATTTGAAACAAATAAGCCTGCTCGACGCTGGCCAGTTGAATGAGATGCGGACCCGTGGAGACTTCTCCCACTTGAAAGGTCGGTTTGGACTCGCTGTCAAAACCGAAGATGGAAACCTGTTCTAGTTCAGCGCGGATTGCTTCACACTGTTCTAAGTTTTGAATGACATGAATTGCTTGTTTTGGCAAATTTTGAAAACGAGGAAATTTTTGAATTTCGACTTTGCTGGGAAGGATGTGTTGAAAAGAAGAATCCATCATGCTTTGACTATGCCACTGTTGCTTAAGCCTAAAGCTTTTGCGTTGATTTAGCAAAACAGCCGACCTAGGCAGGCTGTTTTGCACAGGTGATTTTAGGACATAAAACCAGCCGCAATACCGCCGATAATCGCTAAAACGAAAATCACGATGTAAATCCATGCCAAAACGGCTTCCCAGCCTGCCGTTGGGCGTGGTGAGCCATAGCTGTTGCTACGATCATCGCCTGGTGCGAAAATCAGGTAAAGCATTAGGATCACGTTGGCAAGAGGCACCAGCATCAACAGTGATAACCATCCCGTATGGTTGCGGTCATGTAGGCGACGAATAGTAAATACAAACGTGAAGTACATCAGCGCAACATAGATCAGGACGATAAAAATCATGCCGCCACCGAAGTTGCCTGTTTCCAAGTTCACAAATGTATTAGGAAAGATGGCGATGAAAATACCAAGAATAATTGACGCTACAATGGCAAGTAGACAGTTCCATGCTAGGTATGAAAAACGTCCGAAACGACCTGCGGCATTCAGCGCAGATTCTTGTGCATATTGAGTCATAGTGACTTACCTTATCGTTGTAAATTAAGTTTTTTATAAATAAAAATGTCTAAAAAGCAGGCAAATCATAATCAAATTTGGTGCCAATGAAAAGGCATCGTAGTCATCTTGAGTACACTAGTTTGCTGTAAAGCAAAGATTTTATATCTTCAGATGTATAGGAGTGAGGCACACGCCTCATTTATTTAAGCTGTTTATGATTTATTTTGAGTCTAGGTGCATCAATTTTGGATAAACAAAAGCTCAACCGAAGTTGAGCTTTTTCAATCAAACAGAGGCTGGAATAAATTAAATTTTCCATTCCACAAAGTTTTTCAGCAGTTGTAAACCTGCGGTATGACTTTTTTCAGGGTGGAACTGGGTCGCAAACAAATTTTCTTGATGAATGGCTGTGCAGAACTCTAAACCGTAGTCACAGGTCGCCGCCACAATGCCAGAGTTCTTCGGTTCAACATAAAAGCTGTGCACGAAGTAAAAACGTGCATCTTGCTCAATGTCTTTCCACATTGGATGACTCGGATCGGCTTGATGAACTTGGTTCCAACCCATATGGGGTACTTTCAAGCCGTCTACATCAGGAAAGCGTTTCACACTGCCTTCAAAAATACCGAGAGCATCGACTCCGCCATTTTCTTCAGAGCGTTGCATCAGCGCTTGCATACCCACACAAATCGCTAATACGGGCTTATTAAATGCCGCATGACGAACGACTTCATCAATCCCTGCTTCATGCATGCCTTGCATACAGTCACGCATAGCGCCTACGCCGGGGAACACAATTTTATCAGCTTGAGCCACTAACTTGGGATCATTGGTTACATCGACTGTTGCACCAACATGCTCAAGCGCTTTTGCGGCTGAGTGTAGGTTACCCATACCATAGTCAAGAAGGGCAATACGGGTCATTACAAACTACCTTTGGTTGAAGCAATGGTGTTGGTTGCACGTGGGTCAATTTCACAGGCCATACGAAGTGCACGCGCAAACGCTTTGAACACACTTTCAATTTGGTGGTGGCTATTTTTACCTTTGAGGTTGTCAATGTGTACTGTCATGAGTGCATGGTTCACAAAGCCTTGGAAAAACTCAGAGAATAGATCCACATCAAAACGACCAATCATGGCGCGGGTAAATGGAATATCCATAAACAAACCCGGACGGCCTGATAAGTCCACGACAGCACGGCTTAAAGATTCATCTAACGGTGCATAAAAATGACCATAACGACGTAAACCTTTTTTGTCACCTAAAGCTTTGGCAAAAGCCTGTCCAAGCGTGATACCACAGTCTTCAACCGTGTGGTGATCATCAATTTCCAAGTCACCATCACATTCAATATCAATATCAAATAAGCCATGTCGCTTGATTTGATCAATCATATGATCTAAAAAGGGAATACCTGTGTTGAGCGTGCCTTGACCCGTACCATCGAGGTTTACACGAACTCGAATTTTGGTTTCGTTGGTATTTCTTACCACTTCACTGATACGTTCTGTCATAGACACGTTCCTCAAAGACGTCAAATAATTGATGTAAAATGTTTCGCCGTAACGAAGTCACCGCATATTAGATTGCTCAGGAGGGTTTATCAATGCCTATTACCGTACACGCTTATACTTCACTGGAAAAAGAAGAGTTGCGCAGCCAGCTAGAGCGACTGTACGACACCAGTCCTGAATTTGGCGATGGGCATGATGCCGTAGAACAACTTGAGCAAAATCTAGCTCAGTATACCTTACTTTATACCGCAGAATTTAATACTAAAGTCATTGGCGCCATTTGGTGTAGTGGGCAGGGTGAAAATAAAACCTTAGAATACATCGTAGTACATCCTGCTAACCGTGGACGAGGGGTTGCGGAGCGGCTGGTTGAAGAAGTTTGTCGTATGGAAGAAGCCAAAGGTGTCAAAGTGTTCGAGCCGGGTTGTGGTGCGATTCACCGTTGCTTAGAGCACATTGGTAAAATTTAAGCTTTTTTCAAGCAGTTTATACACTGCTTTTTTTCATGGATAGTGATGGTGATGCACTCTAAGTACAAAGAATGACTCAAAAAATGTACGAAGGGTGCTGGGTTTGCTGTAAAAGTAAACACTCAAATGTTTTTTTTGAAAACGGACTTGACGCTGCACGGCTTAAACTGTTTAATACGCGACATCGGCGTGATAGCTCAGTAGGTAGAGCAACGGATTGAAAATCCGTGTGTCCCCAGTTCGATCCTGGGTCTCGCCACCATATTCAAAATCTTATTTAAAGATTTCAATCCCTGATCCCATCAGGGATTTTTTTTGCCTGAAATTTATCCGATCAAATAAAAAAGTGATGATTTTTATTGACTATTCATCCGAGATACGGCTTAATACACGGCATCGGCGTGATAGCTCAGTAGGTAGAGCAACGGATTGAAAATCCGTGTGTCCCCAGTTCGATCCTGGGTCTCGCCACCATATTCAAAAAAGCCTCAAACAATGTTTGGGGCTTTTTTTTGTCCCATGAAAAGTGCGATTGTATAAGATGTTGGACAACATCATGCTTTGGTTAATGGGAAATGTGCTAATTTTGAGTCAAAAAGAAGACTGAGAATGGCTTATGAAAGACCGCTTTTCGTCAGGAAGTCAGCTTTATCAACTCGCACGGCCGAGTTATCCAGCGAATTTGATTCAAGAAATACTCAAGCATGTGGCGACTCCTCAATTTGCATGGGACTGTGGCGCAGGGTCGGGGCAATTGACTCAATTGTTGGCGCCGCATTTTGATGCCGTGGTGGCGACAGATATCAGTGCTCATCAGTTACAACATGCACCTTATTTTGAAAATGTCAGTTATCAAGTTCAGTCTGCAGAGCACACCAGTTTTGCCGAGCAGAGTTTTGATTTAATCACAGTGGCCCAAGCCATTCATTGGTTTGATTTTGATGGTTTTTATGCAGAGGTGCTGCGGACTTTACGACCTGAAGGCATTTTGGCGGTCATTGGCTATGGTTTAATTCAGCTGCAGCAACCTGAGTTACAGGAGTGTATTGAGCGACCTTATTTTAAGACTTTGAAAGGCTATTGGGATGCCGAACGACGTTATATCGACGAGGCCTATCACACCATTCCTTTTCCCTTTGAGGAAATAGCGACGTCTGAATTGTCGATGTCATTTCAATGGTCTGCTGCCCAATTGTTGGATTATTTAAATACATGGTCTGCACTGAAACATTATCGAGCGAAAAATTCAGATGACCCCTTATATGAGTTCAAAGCATTCTTTGCGTTGGATGATCACGTGAACCAAGTTTTTGAGCTTAAATTTCCAATTTTTTTAAGATTGGGTCGTCTACCTGGATCGGCGCATTGAGTGTCTGAGCTTAATCGGCAATCAGACGTTTACCAAAGCACACGACTTCGATTTCCTCATAGCCTAGCTGCTCATAGAAGCTTTGCACGTCGATATTTTCTTTACGTACAAGCAGTTGTAGTTTGGGGCAACCTAACGCAATCAGGCGCTTCTCGAGCTGCTGTATGAGTGCGGTTGCGACCCCATTGCGTTGAAAGTGTGGATGTACCGCCAAATAATTAATCCAGCCGCGATGGCCATCATAACCACCCATCAAGGTGGCGATGAGTTGTTCATCTTTAACCGCCAATAAAAATAAACCATCTTTTTGTGCGGTTTTTCTAAAAATATCAATTTCAGGGTTGTTCCAAGGGCGAGTGAGGTCGCATACCTCCCAAAGTGCAATGACGTCTTCTAAATCTGTTTCGAGATAGGGGCGAATAATGAACATGAGCTTGGCATTTTTATTTTTTGGATGCCTTTAGATTAATTGAGTTTTTTTATTTTGATAAGTGTTTTCTTACACTTTTCAACAGACATAAAAAAACGCCCAAGAGGGCGTTTTTTTTAAACTTCAAATTAAGCTGATTTTGCTTCTGCTTGAACAGGAAGCATGTGGCCTGTTTCTTCAAAGTTAGAATGCCAAGACAACGCTTCACGAAGTAAGTGTGGAGTATGACCACCTTTTGCACATGAACGATCAAAGTAGTCGTTTAATGCATCACGATACAGTGGGTGTGCACAGTTGTCGATAATCGCACGAGCACGTTCACGCGGTGCTAAACCACGAAGATCTGCCAAACCTTGTTCTGTTACCAGGATGTCAACATCGTGTTCAGCATGGTCGATGTGCGACGCAAACGGTACGATTGAAGAGATGTCGCCACCTTTCGCAATTGATTTGGTCACGAAGATTGCCAAGTGCGCATTACGTGCGAAGTCACCTGAACCACCGATACCATTCATCATTTTCGTACCGCAAACGTGAGTTGAGTTTACGTTACCGTAAATATCAAATTCAAGCGCAGTATTGATGCCGATAATACCTAAACGACGAACCAATTCAGGATGGTTTGAGATCTCTTGTGGACGTAAAACCAATTTATCTTTGTACGCTTCAAGGTTGTTAAATACTTTCTCACCATATTTTGCAGAAAGGGTAATTGATGAACCTGAAGCAAACTTCATTTTACCGGCATCGATCAATTCGAAAGTACAGTCTTGTAGGACTTCTGAGTACATGACGAGGTCTTCGAAGTTCGAATCTTTAAGGCCTGTAAGTACAGCATTGGCAATTGAACCAATCCCTGCTTGTAATGGGCCTAAGTTCTTCGGTAGACGCTCTTCAGACACTTCTTTTTCAAAGAATGCGATTAAGTGGTCTGCAATGCCTTGAGTTTCATCATCTGGCGCAGTGACCGTTGATGGAGAGTCGTGCAAGTCGTTGTTGATGACGATACCGACGATTTTTGCAGGATCGATATTGATCGCGTGCGTACCAATACGCTCATCCACTTGAGTCAATGGAATCGGTTGACGTGTCGGACGGTAAGTTGGGATGTAAATATCGTGTAAGCCTTCAAATGCAGGGCTTAAGTTGGTGTTGATTTCAACAATCACTTTTTCTGCGAAAATTGCGAAGCTTGCTGAGTTGCCTACAGATGTTGTTGGAATGATGCCGCCATCTTCAGTAATCGCAACTGCTTCAATAATTGCTACATCGGGTTTTTTCAACTGAAGGTTACGCATTTGCTCAACAGTTTCAGACAAGTGTTGGTCAATGAACATCACTTCGCCATTGTTGATGGCTTTACGTAAAGTGTTGTCCACTTGGAACGGTAAACGACGTGCCAATACACCCGCTTCAGTCAATTGCTTGTCTAGGTCATTACCTAAAGAAGCACCAGTAATTAATGTGATTTTTAAAGGATTTGTGTGCGCACGTTTAACCAATGCCAAAGGTACAGCTTTCGCTTCGCCAGCACGAGTGAAGCCACTCATACCTACAGTCATGCCATCTTCAATAAAAGCAGACGCTTCTTCTGCACTGATGACTTTATCGTGAAGTGAAGCTAAACGGATACGATCTAAAGACATGGTTTACTCTCGTTAATATTCTGGATCTGGCACCGATTGTACCGATCAAGAACGACATTGTGCATACCTGTTAGGCTAAGGTCTAATTTTTTGAAAAAATGTGGGTATAAGGGATTCTGATGATTTGTAAGTGTTTGAAATATATTTGGTAAAATTAAATTGTTGAATAGTTGAACAAAATCGTTTGATCAACTATTGTACAAAGTTTAAAAATGCTCAACCAAGGTTTGCTTTAATTTTTCGAGTGGGTTGTTGCTGGAAATTTCAGCATCTTGATTGTGATGAAGAGGCAGCGAAATAATTGCTTCAAGACCGCCTTGTTCTCGATTATGAATAGTCAGTTGACCTTGGTGAATGTCGACAATGCGCTTCACAATAGCGAGACCTAAACCACTGCCTTGGACTGTTCTGGCTTCATTCCCACGCACAAAAGGTTGCATGAGTTCTTCAATTTGATCGTCAGGAATGCCTTCACCATGGTCTGCTACGCTAATTAAAATATGTTCATTTTCCACTGTTGCGGAAAGTTCAATCGGCTCAGCACCGTAGCGTTTTGAATTATTAATCAAGTTACCAATCAGGCGTTTAAGAGACAGACTACGTGCCTGAATAATCGGTAATTCAGCGGGTTCAAAACGAATATCCAGCGGTTTGAATTGCACCACCAATTCTTGTAACAGCATATTTAAATCGGTGTCTTGGATTTCCTCATCCGAACCATCACGCATATAGGAAATGAACTGATTTAAGATCGCATCCATATCTTCAACGTCATAAATCAGTCCTTCTTTTAAAAAATCATCATCGGGCATCATTTCTGCACTGAGTCGAATACGAGTCAGTGGGGTGCGTAAGTCATGTGAAATCCCTGCCAACATAATCCGGCGGTCACGTTCAGTCTGATCTAGGGTGTAAATCATGTGATTAAACGCTTGGTTGACCTCACGAATTTCTTGGGGGCCGTGATTGGTCTCTAAATACGGCGCTGTGCCTGTTTTACTATAACTGTTGGCAGCATTTTGCAGACGACGCAGCGGGCGATTGAGCTGACGAACCAAGGTTAAAATAATGGCTGCTGCAATAAGGGGTACGCCAAGCAGCCAACCGAAAATTAACTCAGGGCTGTAGTTGGCATAGGTTTTTAGTGGTTCCCGTACCCAGTTGCCGTTCATTTCAGGCGTTTGAATCCAAATGCGCGGGCTAGGTTTAAATTGGAAATATACTGTGGCATGTTCGACTTTTAATTCTTTGGCCAGCTTAGCTTCAATTTGGTTGGTAAAGAACTCGGCGATGACCTTATCTTTAACATTGGGATATTCTTTGGGATCGGTGACGTATTCAATCCCGACGCGGCTTCTTAGCCAGTCATCGACATCGACTTCAGTATTTTGATGATAAATCCGTAAATCGGGGTTGTTGAGAATTTCTATTTCAACAGCAAGATAGCGAGCATGTTGCTGGATTTCTGGAAGATATAGAGTTCGCCAAAAGAACCACAAAGACATAAATAAACTGAAAAATACAATGAAGAGTACCAGTACGGTGGTGCGCATGGCAGCAGAACGCGGCTTGATTTTATCTAAAAAGCGTTCCCAACGCGTGCGTTTCCGTTCTGAATACGCTTCGTAATCTGTAAATTTTTGAGGGTCGATGGGTTCGAGTTTCACGCCAGCTTCCTGTGGAATATTTTTTATCAATATTACTGAAATATACACGGCGGAGTCTTACCGCTTTTATCAGTAATAGAAGGAGCTCATTCTGTTACTTTTTAAAAAGTAACCAAAACTTTTGCCATTCGCTGAACTCGCAATAAAGTTGGCGAGCCTTGAAAGTAAAATTGGCTCAAACAGCAGCGAATGGCTTTTAGGGACAATAAGTTCGGTGAACGTTTACATTATTGGAGCTTATTATTCCGCGCCATCTGGAACGAACACATAACCTACACCCCAAACCGTTTGGATATAACGTGCACGAGCAGGGTTTTCTTCTACAAGACGACGAAGGCGCGATACTTGGACATCAATTGAACGTTCCATTGCACCCCATTCACGGCCACGCGCAAGGTTCATCAATTTGTCGCGAGTCAAAGGCTCACGTGGATGTTGTACTAAGGCTTTGAGTACCGCAAACTCACCTGTAGTTAGGGTCACGACTTGACCTTCACGCGTTAGGGTACGTGTTGATAAATCAAGTGACCATGGTCCAAAGCTGACCACTTCCATTTGTTGGCTTGGTGCACCTGGAACTTCACGCACTTGGCGGCGCAGTACGGCGCGAATACGTGCTAACAACTCATTTGGATTAAATGGTTTCGGTAAATAGTCATCTGCACCCGCTTCTAGACCTGCAATACGGTCTGAGTCACTGCCACGTGCGGTGAGCATAATAATAGGCGTATCGATATTGGATTGGCGTAGACGACGACAGATACTTAAGCCATCTTCAACAGGAAGCATGAAGTCGAGCACAATCAGTGAAAAAAGTTCACGTTGTAAGAGACGATCCATTTGAGTTGCGTCATGCGCTGTTTTTACCACAAAGCCTTTATCTTCTAAAAAGCGTTGAAGTAGCGTACGTAAACGCACATCGTCATCTACCACTAAAATGCGTTCAACGCGATCTGCATCGCTATGTACAGCATCTGTTTTTTCAGCAGGTACAACTAAACTCATTGAAGTGCTCCTTTATTCTTTATTGTCATCGTAAACAAAAGTTGGGATAGCCTTGAGTATACGACTCATTTGTATGTCTTTACTATGCTCTAAAGCAACAAATATTGCAGGTAAAATCAAGACATAGATACCAAATGTATACATCTTAGCCCATAGAAAAAAATGGCAAAGAATACCTAAAAATAAGATTTAACACTGAAAATGAGATGGATTTATGAAATTTGCCTGAAATATGTCACATTTAAGCCATTAAATTAATAAAAACAGTTGTGGATTTTATAGTCTTGGTCTTTATAATCATGGCTTTTAGTACATATCCTTGTGGGATCACATACGATGACTGACTTAGTTCAGCAGTTGGCAAAAGAAATTGCCGTACGTCCAAATCAAATCGAGGCTGCCATCAAGTTGATTGATGAAGGTGCTAGCGTTCCATTTATTGCGCGTTACCGTAAAGAAGTCACGCAAGGCTTAGATGATGCGCAGTTACGTCAGCTCGATACACGTTTGGCTTATTTACGTGACTTATTTGAACGTCGCGACAAGGTAATCGAATCATTAAAAGAACAAGACAAATTGTCTGATGATTTATTGGCACGTGTAAATGCTGCTGAAACTAAAAATGCCTTAGAAGAAATTTACGCACCGTACCGTCCAAAACGGACCAGTAAATCATTTAAAGCCAAAGAAGCAGGCTTAGGCCCGATTGCAGAGAAAATCTTTGCAGAAGCGGTTGATCCAGCTGAAGCATTGGCAGGCTTTAGCCATGAAGATTACCCAGATCTAGAAAGTCAGTTGGATGCGATTCAACATATTCTAATTGATGACTGGGCGCAGAACATTGCACTGACCACTGAACTCAAGGCCATGTTTGCAAAAACAGCCACTTTAAAAAGTTTAGTGGCAAGTGATGAGAAAAAAGAAGTTGGCAAAAAATTCCGCGATTACTTCGACTTTTCTGAAAATTTAAATAAAGTCCCGTCACACCGCTTATTGGCTATGTTACGTGGTCGTCAAGAAAACGTTTTAGGTTTAAAAGTTGATGGCGAAGATGATGCACCATTGGCGCGTATTGAAACAGAATACAGCCTTGAAACTGCACAGCCGCAAGCACGTCAAGATTACTTAAAACAAACAGCTAAATTGTTCTGGTTAGGTAAGGTTCGTCCAAGCATCGAACATTCGTTGCTCACCGAAAAGCGTCTTGCCGCTGAGTCTGAAGCAATGGATGTTTTTGCTGAAAACTTACGTCATTTGTTGTTATCTGCACCTGCGGGCGCACGTACAACCTTAGGTGTGGACCCTGGCATCCGCACAGGGGTGAAATTGGCTGTGGTGAATGCATCAGGTGATGTACTTGCACATAGCACGATTTATCCATTTGCACCCAAAGATGATAAAGCGGGTTCAATTGCAGAACTTGCCCGTTTATGCCGCGAGTTCAATGTTGACCTGATTGCCATTGGCAATGGTACAGCGAGCCGTGAAACAGAAAGCGTTGTGGCTGAAATGATGGCTGCAAACAGTGATTTAAAACTGACCCGTGTTTCTGTATCAGAAGCGGGTGCATCGGTTTATTCAGCATCTGAATTGGCTTCTGCGGAGTTACCAGAGTTAGATGTGTCGATTCGTGGTGCAGTGTCGATTGCACGTCGTTTACAAGACCCATTGGCTGAACTGGTGAAAATCGATCCAAAATCGATTGGTGTAGGTCAGTACCAACATGATGTAAACCAAACGGGTTTAGCGAAAACCCTTGAAGCTGTCGTTGAAGACTGTGTGAACTCAGTGGGTGTGGATGTTAATACTGCATCATCTGCTATCTTGGGTTATATCGCAGGTTTGAATAAGTCGATTGCGCAGCAAATTGTCGATTTTCGTAAAGAAAATGGCCGTTTTGACAACCGCCAAGATTTGAAGAAAGTGCCACGTTTAGGCGAGCGTACTTTTGAACAAGCGGCAGGTTTCTTACGTATTCAAGATGGTTCAGAGCCACTGGATGCTTCTGCTGTTCACCCAGAGTCTTATGCGCTGGTCGGTAAAATTGTTGAAGCGAAAGCGACGACAGTGAAAGATATCATTGGTAACTCTGAAATCATTCGCCAAGTGAATGCTGAAGAATTTGCAGATGAGAAATTTGGTTTACCAACCATTCAAGATGTACTGTCTGAACTGGAAAAACCAGGTCGTGATCCACGTCCAGAGTTCCGTACAGCAAAATTCCGTGAAGACATTACCGAAGTTGCGCAACTGACTGAAGGCATGCAGCTTGAGGGTGTCGTGACCAATGTGACGAACTTCGGTGCTTTTGTGGATGTGGGTGTACACCAAGACGGTTTAGTCCATATTTCAGAGTTGGCCAATGAATTCGTTGCAGATCCGCATAAAGTGGTGAAGCCGGGGCAAATTGTACAAGTTCGTGTACTCACAGTAGATGCTGAGCGTAATCGTGTGAATTTGTCCATGCGTCCGGAAGGTGCTGAAGCGGCTAAAGCTCCGCGTCAACCACGTCGTGAAAATACAGAGCGTAGTGAACGTAAACCACAAGGTAAACGTCCACAACAAACACGTCCTCAAGGTGAGCGTGCTCAAACAAACAAGAAGCCGCAAACGGCTAAACCTCAAGAAAATAAAATTGGTGGTTTAGGTGCATTGTTACTTCAAGCGGGTATTAAAGGTTCGAAATAATCTTTAAGATTTGAATAAAAAAACCTCCCAAGTGGGAGGTTTTTTTATGGTTACTTTTATCCGTTGATGATGGGCACGATCCAACTGGTGATAATCAACATAATGCCAAAGTGCCCAAGCTTTCGGCAAACTTTGACAAAAGTTGGAGCGGGTTGTTCCAGTCGAGTGGCATAATCTTTGAGGCTTATGGCTTGGGTGCTGCGGCAATGCCACAGGAAAACAGCAAGATCGATACAGATTAGAATTGTCCCGACATTGGCCACGATATCCATCATCACATAATCTTGTAAATACAGGCTACTGCCTACTCGGTAGCAGAGATAAATCGCAAAAGCGATACACACATATTGCAGTACGAAAGTAAAAGCGCGCATAAATTCACAAAATAAAAAAAGACGGCTGTTTATAACACAAAAAGTAGAAGGGTCACGTCGTCTTTATCTTTTGTCCACAAAAAAAGGTATGAGTCTTAACTGATTAGGCTTTGTGCAATCAGGCTGGAAAAAATGGAGACTAAACCTATTTTTGAAAAAATATTGCAATACATGCTTGAGGGTTGTGAGGTTGGCTTGTTTTTTGTTTCTAGAGAGTATATTCCGCTCGTCAGTGGGGTAGGCTGTTGCGGTGCGCGTTGGCTCTTAAAGCCAAATTCGAGCAAGATCATCAGCAAACCGCCATGAATCAGCACTTGCCAGATTGAAATATGAGAGAGGGTAAGTTCTGTATATAGATTAAAAGCGGTGGTTGCAGCAAAGATGAAGCAAAAAAGCTTGAATAAATAAAGTGCCTGCATTTCTTTTCCCCTTTTATAATTGCTTTTATGATGAGCTTTTTTTCTTAAGCGAATATTAAGAACTATAAAAGAGTTTCGAAAAATTTAGCTACCCAACCTTTGGTCAAAGGTTGGGTAAATTGTAAGAAAATTTACCAGTGTTCACCTGGGAACAAGCGTGCATACGCTTTTTGTACCCAGTTGAGTTTTTGCTGTTCGCCTACAGACGCGGTAGAACTTGGGAATAAGTTATAACCAATCGACATGAGCTTATTGTTGATGTCTGGTGCAATTGAATAAGTGATTGATGCCAAACGACCTAAGTTAGTTGCCACTTTCTTCGGGCGTTTCACAATCGCATAAGCAACCAGATCTGCTGCTTGTTCAGGCGAAAGAGTCGGAACGTATTTATAAATTTTCGTCGGCGCAATCATTGGCGTACGTACCAAAGGCATATACACCGAAGTAATCGCAATTTTATGTGAATGCACTTCAGCAGAAAGACAGCGACTGAATGCATCTAATGCGGCTTTAGACGCCACATAAGCCGAGAAACGAGTGGCATTTGCCAATACACCAATCGAGCTAATGTTAATAATATGCCCATCACGACGAATCATCATTTGTGGCAGGATGTTCATGACTAAACGTACCGCACCAAAGTAGTTGAGCTGCATGGTGCGTTCAAAGTCGTGGAAGCGTTCGGCTGACTCATGTACAGCACGGCGGATCGAACGACCTGCGTTATTAATTAAAATATCAATATGATCGACTGAAGCTAAAATTTGCTTAGAGACTTCATCAATCGAGTCTAAATCATTTAGGTCACATGGAAAAACAGAGGCTGAACCACCTTTGGCTTCGATTTCTGCTTTAACTTCTTCTAGTGTTTCTTTGGTGCGCGAAACTAAAAGGACGTGTGCTCCTGCATCAGCCAGTTTGTGTGCAACGGTTAAACCAATACCACTTGAAGCGCCTGTAATTAAGACGGTTTTTCCATTTACACGTTCTTTAAAAAGTCTATCCATTCTTGAATTCACGTTATCATTCCTGATCTAAGTCAAATATTTGAGGGTTATGGCTATTTTTATATTCGATTATTAAGGCTACATTTTCTGAGAAATGTAGCGGCTTTCCTTCACGGTATAATACCTAAACTGCTTAAAAATATCACTGCATAAGTTATTGAAATAATAAATAAAATTAGAGTAAAAGCTCTATTTTATTGGTTCTAATTAATTGTTTTTAACATGAATTCAATCAAAGTGAAAGGGCTATAAATATAAAAGACAAGCGTATAAAAAACCTCAATCATGTGATTGAGGTTTTAAGTTTAGCACTCTGTATTTTAGACTTGAGCCAAGGCCTGCTCTAAATCTGCAATCAAATCATCAATATGTTCAATGCCTACAGATAAACGTACCATATCAATACTCACTCCAGCAGACTTTAATTCCGCTTCATTCAGTTGGCGATGTGTGGTGGTGGCGGGGTGGCACGCCAGACTTTTGGCATCGCCAATATTGACCAAGCGAGTGAAGAGTTGCAAAGCATCAATAAAGCGGGTGCCACCTTCACGGCCATCTTGTACCCCAAAGGATAAAATTGCCGAAGGTTTTCCTTTGACATATTTTTGCGCCAAGCCATGCTGAGGGTGATCTTTCAGGCCGGCATAGTTGACCCATTTCACTTTGGGGTGGGCTTGTAAATATTCTGCGACTTTCTGCGCATTTTCAGTATGACGTTCCATACGTAGGTTTAGGGTTTCTAAGCCTTGTAGAATCAAGAACACGCTTAAAGGGCTAATCGCAGCGCCGGTATTACGTAGTGGTACCACGCGGGCACGCGCGATATAAGCTGCTTCGCCTAAAGCTTCGACATAGTTCACGCCATGATAGCTTGGGTCTGGCGTATTCAGCACTTTAAAGCGCTCAGGATACTTGCCCCAAGGAAATTTACCGCTATCGACAATCGCTCCACCAATCGAGTTACCATGCCCGCCAATATATTTGGTCAAGGAATGCACCACAATATCTGCCCCGTATTCAAAGGGTTTCAGCAGCGCAGGAGTTGCGACGGTATTATCGACTACCACAGGCACGCCATATTCATGTGCAATTTTGGCAATCGCTTCTAGGTCAATGATGTTACCGAGTGGATTGCCAATCGATTCAACAAAAACCAACTTGGTTTTTTCATCAATTAAACCGCGTAGGGCTTCTGGATCTTGATAATCAAAGAAACGTACCTCAATGCCTTGTTTCGGTAGAGTGTGGGCAAACAGGTTATAGGTGCCACCGTACAAGGTCGAAACAGAAGCAATGTTGTCCCCTGCTTCGGTAATGGTTTGAATAGCATAAGTAATGGCTGCCATGCCAGAGGCTAAGGCCAACGCGCCAATACCGCCTTCGAGTGCGGCTAAACGTTGTTCTAGCACCGCAGTGGTCGGGTTCATAATTCGGGTATAAATATTACCTTGGACTTTTAGGTCAAATAGATCCGCACCATGTTGCGTATTATCAAAGGCATAAGACGTAGTTTGATAAATCGGTACGGCCACTGCTTTGGTGGTGGCTTCGGGGCTATAACCAGCATGGATAGCCAAAGTTTCATCTTTATAGGTCATGGGACTTCATCTGCGTGAGTTAAATATTGCACAGTCTACCATCAATGAATATGAGTGAAAGTGTGAAAATAATGAATATTTATCTAAAAAATTCATAAAGATGAGCTAAGAATAGCTTCTTGTCTGTGGAAAAGTGAGATAAAGAGTATGTTTAAAAAATAACCGCACTGAAAGTTGTAACATTGCATTGAAGATCGGTTTCATGCCTTATTTTTTCAACGTATTCATCGTATAATGCCCGCAAATATTTTTTCGCTTCTTGCGATTTTTTGGTTTTTCTATTGAGGAGTCCTACGTGGCCCAATATATTTATACGATGAACCGAGTGTCTAAAATGGTTCCGCCTAAGCGCGAAATCTTAAAAGACATCTCTTTGTCATTTTTCCCGGGTGCAAAAATTGGTGTACTTGGTTTAAACGGTGCAGGTAAATCGACCTTGCTTCGTATTATGGCGGGCGTAGACAAAGATTTCTCTGGTGAAGCACGTGCGCAACCGGGTATCAAAATTGGTTACCTAGAACAAGAACCGCCACTTGATCCAAATAAAGATGTCCGTGGAAACGTAGAAGATGGTTTACGTGAACCATTGGATGCTTTGGCACGTTTGGACGAAGTGTTTGCTGAATATGCAGCAGAAGATGCAGACTTTGATGCATTGGCAAAAGAGCAAGAAAAACTTGAAGCGATTATCCATTCATGGGATGCGCATAACCTTAGCAACCAAATGGATCAAGCTGCAGCTGCCTTGAACCTACCAGCTTGGGATGCAGATGTCACACTACTTTCCGGTGGTGAGCGTCGTCGTGTTGCATTGTGTCGTTTGCTTTTATCTAAGCCAGACATGTTACTTCTAGACGAACCAACGAACCACTTGGATGCAGAATCGGTGTCTTGGTTAGAGCGTTTCTTGAAAGACTTTGCTGGCACGATTGTGGCGATTACGCACGACCGTTATTTCTTGGATAACGTGGCGGAATGGATTCTTGAGCTTGACCGCGGTATGGGTATTCCATATCAAGGCAACTATTCTTCTTGGTTAGAGCAGAAGAATGCGCGTCTAGAGCAAGAGAACAAGCAAGAAGAATCTTTTGCTAAAGCATTGAAGAAAGAACTTGAATGGGTTCGTTCAAATGCCAAAGGTCAGCAAAAGAAAAACAAAGCGCGTATGGAGCGTTTTGAAGAGCTTAACTCACGCGAATTCCAACAGCGTAACGAAACTTCTGAAATCTATATTCCACCTGGCCCACGTCTAGGCAATAAAGTCGTAGAAGTCGAAGGCATCAGCAAATCATTTGATGGTCGCGTACTGTACGAAAACCTGAGCTTTACCGTACCGCCTACAGCAATTGTGGGTATCGTGGGTCCAAACGGTGCGGGTAAAACCACACTGTTCCGTATGATGACTGGTGAACAACAGCCAGATACAGGTACGGTGACTTTGGGTGAGTCGGTTAAAGTAGCGTATGTGGGTCAGATTCGTGACACCTTAGATAACAACAAAACCGTTTGGGAAGAAGTTTCTGGCGGTTTGGATATCTTAAGAATTGGCGATTATGAAATTGCATCACGTGCTTATATCGGTCGCTTTAACTTTAAAGGTCAAGACCAGCAGAAGCGTGTAGGTGAGTTGTCAGGTGGTGAGCGTAACCGTTTACAACTGGCGAAAATCCTGCAGATGGGTGCAAACGTCATCTTACTGGATGAGCCATCGAACGACTTGGATATCGAAACCTTACGTGCACTTGAGGATGCAATTCTTGTATTCCCAGGTACGGTAATGGTGGTGTCGCACGACCGTTGGTTCCTTGACCGTATTGCAACGCACATCTTGTCGTTTGAGAACGAACAGCCTGAATTCTACGAAGGTAACTATGCTGAATATGAAGCCTATCGTTTAGCGCGTTTAGGTGATGCTGCAGTTCAAAAACGGACCAAATACAAGAAAATTGGCGGTTAATACTTCCGTTAATTCAATTAAAAAACCAGCCTTCGGGCTGGTTTTTTTATGCTTAGCAATTACCGCTTAAGGCATTTTAGGGGCATTCACTTGTACGCTGATAATGGTGTAATACTGATTTTTAGGTTTTGCTTTGGCATCGACTTTTTCGCTCACTTCAATCAGGTATTGCCCAGCTTGTGCAAATGCGAGTGTGGCATGGCCTTGTGCGTCGACAGGTGTGCTTTTCGCTTGTTGCTCAAGCTCACCTTGAGCACGAACCATGAGTTCTGCATGCGCTAGGGCTTTGCCTGCTTGAGTAATTTGCAGCTGTACAGGTTGTTGTACCGTGATTTGGTTTGGATGGATTTTGAAGTTGACTTGAATTGGGGCTGGCGTTATAGCAACAGGTGAGGTGCTGTCTTTGCTCACATAGCTTTGAATGCTCCATTCGCGAACCGTAGAGACCTTGCTTGGTACTTTGCCTTTAAAGTCACTTGGAATGACATAGTCACGCTCGCTTAAGGCAGGGACTTTGTCTGCTGCGACATCAGCAAAGATTTTCCATTGACGATTATGTTGTACATATTCAATTGGATATGAGGTCTTGGCAAAAATGGTATAGGTGCCTTTTTCCGGTAGCTTAAGATCAAATGCAGTTGCAGATTCTAAGTGCTTCTGTGCTTGAATCGTAGTCTGTGTTTGGTTTGGCTGGAAAACGCTGAATGAAATATCTTTTAGGGCATATTCAGGATGAAAGGCTTGTTCTGCGTAGGCGCTCAATACAGGAATTTGGGTATTTTCAGTGTGATACGCCAGTGGAGCGACATAGGGTTCATGCGCTTGAGCCACTGAACAGAATAAGAATGTGCAGAATAGAGCGTTTTTCATAGAGACTAGGCCTAAAAATATTTGGTAAGATAAGGCTTTTGATTATATCGAGAAAAACTAACAGGTGATAATAATTATTATTTATTCTTTGGGTGGATAAAAAGGGGGTGCATAGACTCCCCCTTTTGGATGCAGGTTCTAAGTTAAGGCTTAGATTTCCCACTCATGGTCGCACTCGCGACATTTCCATTTTTTCTGAGACTGCATGAAGCCTTGCATTGAAATCTTAAAATCAGGAAGGTCACGGTAAAATAGGAAGCCTGCAATCACACACACGATGAAAACCACAACCGTTGCAATTTGTAGTGTTGAGCCAGCGCCATCCCCAAATAGCCACATTGCGATGCTAATGAGCACCAAAAGTAATAATACAAAAATGGCTGGAACTAAAAAAACCAGACTTTTAGGTACGACAGGGCGTGTTGCTGGAGCCCCTGCTTGAGCAACAGGCATAATTTTTGGGCTTTGACATTGAGGACAACGATATTGCATTACAACTCCAAAATTCGAATCTATGCTGTATTCTAATCGGATTGGAGCAGAAAGCCAAAAAAGCGTGGTAATGAAGTGCTGATAAATTTGAGGTAATAAAAAACCCAAGTCATAATGCTTGGGTTTTTTACCAGATGTTGCCATCTTAAATATGGCGTCCCTACGGGGATTCGAACCCCGGTTACCGCCGTGAAAGGGCGATGTCCTAGGCCTCTAGACGATAGGGACTTATTGAGGCATCACGTTGAGTGGTTAACACCGTCTCTCTGTGTGTGCGCTATATTAGGGATATAACGCCCATGCGTCAACTAAAAAATCAATTAAGCTTCATCAACTGCGTCATTTTTCGGCAATTTTAGGCTTTCATTAAGTTTTTCCCAAACTTTTGCTTCTTTTTTGCTTGGACCACCCACAATTTCAAGGGCATGACGTAAGCGCGCGAAGGTTAAGTCAGGGCCAATGGTGACCATGGTTTGCATCACTGGGGTCGAAGCGGTTGAACCTGCAATGGCAATAAAGAACGCTGGCATAAAGTCACGGAGCTTAATTTCCATTTGGCTGGCTAAGTCCATCAAGGTTTGGCTTACGGTGTCATTGTTCCATGTGAACATACTTTCCAAACGCCAAATCGCAAATTGCAGACTTTGACGAACCTGCTCTTCGCTCAGTTTCTTGCTTTCAAACTGTACTTTGGTCAAGCTTGGGAACTGGTTAAAGTAATGTGCAGACCAGTTCACCGCTTCTGAAAGTAAGTTGATACGAGGTTGAATCGCTGCTGCGATGTCTTCGAGCATCTTACGATCGGCTTTCCATGCCAATAAAGTATCTAACAGTTCAGCAGGGCTTAAGCCTTTGATCCATTGACCATTGAGCCAATTCAGTTTTTCCACATCAAAAATTGGACCACCGAGGGATACACGTTGAATATCAAAGTGTTCAATCATCTCCGCCAATGTGAATTTTTCGCGTTCATCTGGCATCGACCAGCCCATGCGGCCTAAGTAGTTCAACAAGGCTTCAGGCAAAACACCAATATTTTTGTAGTAGTTAATAGAGGTTGGGTTCTTACGTTTCGACAGTTTTGATTTGTCTGGGTTACGTAGTAATGGCATATGACCCAGTACAGGCATTTCCCAACCAAAGTATTGATACAGCAACTGATGTTTAGGTGCAGAAGGCAGCCATTCTTCGCCACGGAAAACGTGGGTAATTTGCATCAAATGGTCATCCACCACATTGGCAAGGTGATAGGTCGGTAAACCATCTGTTTTAAGTAAGACTTGCATGTCCACTTGTGCCCAAGGGATTTCTACTTCCCCTCGCAGTAAGTCATTGACTGTACAAATGCCTTCTTCGGGCACTTTCATACGAATCACGTGTGGCTCACCTGCAGCAAGGCGACTTTGGACTTCTTCAGCAGATAATTTTAAACCACGACCATCGTACTTTGGTGTTTCACCACGTGCCTGTTGTTCTGCACGCATTTGATCCAACTCTTCGCTTGTAGCAAAGCAATAGAACGCATGACCTTTTTCAACCAAATCCAGTGCATATTGCTTATAAATATGCATGCGTTCAGACTGGCGATATGGCGCATGTGGCCCGCCAATGTCTGGACCTTCAGACCAATTCAGTCCTAACCAACGCAATGAATCTAAAATCATTTGTTCAGATTCAGGAGTCGAACGAAGTTGGTCGGTATCTTCGATACGCAGAATAAATTCACCACCATGTTGCTTGGCATAGCATAAGTTAAATAACGCAATATACGCTGTGCCCACATGCGGGAAGCCAGTTGGAGAGGGTGCAATACGAGTACGAACAGTCATAGCCAATTATGATTCAGAATGTAAATTGAGGTCTATTATAACGAAAAAGCCCGATCACTTAATGCTTAATTCAACATTCAGTGATCAGGCTTTAGTACGCAAATGTCATAACTTGAGAGTGGTTATGACGCTGTGGCTTATTTTTAGTTTAGAGGAACAATGATTGCACAAAACGGCTAAAGCGCTGGTTTTGTGTAGCAAAGAAATTTTGTGTCGGTGCAACTTTGATTGAGGTCATGATTTTTAAATCATTATCCGTCATCGTAGTTCGGTCACTGCCTTTTTGTTGGCTGAGCGCTTTTTCAATCAACGATGTTTTTTCAGTGGGCATCGTGGCTTTGTCATTGCTTTGAATGGCTGCACTATGTCCCAGTTGGCTAAAACAAGCCAAGCCGATACTCAACGTAACGGTATGTAAAAATGTTGCTTTCATGTCCTTTTCCCCCTCTCAACATGGTATTGGAACAGATTTTTATTAAAGTCATTGGTAATCTAGTTTCAATTTAACCGATTTTACAAATAAAAAAGTAGAACTGTGTCACACAATTTACAAAATTATAAACAAATTTGGGCTAAATTGACATTTAAACATCAAATATAAATCATTTGGCTTTTTGTACCAAATAACTGTGGAGATAGCATGGAGATTTTGAACTTGATCTGTAGATGATGGATATGGGGTTATCCTTAAAAGTGCACAAAATAGTCCTTTTAGAGATATCTTTTTATCAGATATAAAAGCCATAATTAATTATAATTATATGATTGTATTGATTTTTTGTTGTTTATATAGTGAGCAAATTCAGTTCGAGTATAAAGCAATGAAAAAAATATTAGCGACATCTATTTTAGTATTACTTGGGGGCTTTGCAGCCAGTGCTTATGCGGCAAAAGATTTTTTAAATGTGTCTTATGACCCGACCCGTGAGTTTTATCAAGAATATAACCAAGCCTTTGGACAGTATTGGAAAAGCAAAACTGGGCAGGAGGTCAACTTTAAACAGTCTCATGGTGGATCGGGCAAGCAAGCACGTGCCGTTGCAACGGGTCTACAAGCAGATGTGGTGACCTTGGCCTTGGCCAATGATATTGATGAAATTGTGAATACTGGACAAATTGATAAAAACTGGCAAAAAGAATTTCCAAATAATTCTGCACCTTATACTTCAACCATTGTTTTTTTAGTGCGTAAGGGTAATCCGAAACAAATTAAAGACTGGAATGATTTAACCAAGCCGGGGGTTGAGATCATTACCCCAAATCCAAAAACAGGCGGTGCGCCGCGTTGGATCTATTTATCGGCTTGGGGTTATGCGTTAAAACAACCGGGAGGTAATGATGCTAAAGCCAAAGAATTGGTGAAAAAACTTTATCAAAATGTCAAAGTCCTTGATTCAGGCGCGCGAGGTTCATTGACCACGTTTGCTGAACGAAGCATAGGTGATGTGTTGTTGTCTTGGGAAAATGAAGCCTTACTGGCAACTCAAGGCCTAGGTAAAGACAAATACGATATTATTTATCCTTCTATTTCGATTTTAGCAGAGCCGTCAGTTGCGATTGTAGACAAAACCGTGGATAAAAATGGCAATCGAAATTTGGCCAAGGGCTATTTAAACTATCTGTATTCGCCAAAAGGTCAGGAGTTGGCGGCGAAGCATTTCTTCCGTCCACGAAATAAACAAGTGGCGACCAAATACCTTGCTCAGTTTCCAAAGCAAAAAACCTTTAATATTAATGATGTCTTTGGAGGGTGGGCCAAAGCGCAGAAAACTCACTTTGTAAATGGTGCGATCTTTGATCAGATTTATACTGAAAAATAAACGTGCTGTGGTTTGACGCGATCACGTTCGGACATCAAAGTGGATATGTGCATATCCACTTTTATTATATTTTAAGCATAAAAATGTATATAATAAGAATAAGTAAAGTGTTTGCTATTATTTTAAATAAAAACAATTCATTAAGTCTCAGTGGTTCTAAAATAACGAGTATTTAAAAAACAAAAGTGAATTGCGATTTATGATTTTGTTTCATATATTTAGCATAATTCTTGATATTTAATTTAATACGCCATGAAAACGCATTTGAAATCTCTCTGGGCTGCTGCCGTAGTGGCAACAGGTTTAACATTCAGTATGACATCAGCTCAAGCGGCTGACCGTACTATGCTCAATGTATCCTATGATGCAACACGTGAATTTTACGATGAGTTCAATAAATCCTTTGGTGCTTATTGGCAAAGTCGTACAGGACAAACGGTCGATTTTAAACAGTCACATGGGGGTTCAGGTAAACAAGCCCGTTCGGTCGTGGATGGTCTAAAAGGGGATGTGGTGACCTTGGCCTTAGCCAATGACATTGAAGAAATTGTTAAATCGGGTCAAATCCAGCCGGGTTGGCAAAAAGAGTTTCCAAATAACTCTGCACCTTATACATCGACCATTGTGTTCATGGTACGCAAAGGCAACCCGAAAAAAATTAAGGATTGGTCTGATTTAACCAAACCGGGTGTACAAATTATTACGCCTAATCCTAAAACAGGCGGTCTACCGCGTTGGGTGTATCTGTCTGCTTGGGGTTATGCACTGAAACAACCTGGTGGCAATGAGGCCAAAGCCAAAGAGTTCGTGGGTAAAATGTACCATAACGTGAAAGTCATGGACTCTGCGGCACGGGCATCTATGACCACCTTTGCAGAACGTCGTATTGGTGATGTGTTATTGACTTGGGAAAATGAAGCCTTAGTGACACAAAAAACTTTAGGTAAAAATCAGTTCGATATTGTTTATCCATCGATCTCGATTTTAACCGAGCCTTCGGTGGCAATCGTGGATAAGACCGTGGCGAAAAATGGCAACAAGTGGTTAGCACAGGGTTATATCAACTATTTATATTCACCACTGGGTCAGGAAATGGCGGCGAAACACTTCTATCGTCCGCGTAATGCTGCGGTTTTAGAAAAATATAAAGCGCAATTTCCACCGTTAAAAACCTTCACCATTGATGAAGTGTTTGGTGGTTGGGCCAATGCTCAAAAGACCCACTTTGTGAATGGGGCGACCTTCGACCAAATCTATAATAGCCGTAAATAATCCAGTTAATTATTTCAGCTACTACTTAAAAAGCCTCCCTTGGGAGGCTTTTTTGATAATGAATGCCGTTTAAAAACGGTTTTGTCTATGAAAAGTAATATTTCCCTACAAAAAGTCGTTTGGAGCTTTGTTAAAACAAGGTAATAATGTGCAGTTACATTTTTCCTTCCGATCATATTGAGTCTTTATGTCGCATATTTCTGTATTACTTCACGAAACTGTTGATGCTTTGGTAGCAGATCGCAATACAGGGATTTTCATTGACGGGACGTTTGGTCGTGGCGGACATACACGCTTGCTGTTGTCTAAGCTGGATGAAAATGCACGTGTCTATGGTTTTGATAAAGACCCGCAAGCACTGGAAACAGCCGCAATTTTAGAACAAGAAGATCCACGGTTTAAAATTATCCATGCCAGCTTTGCTGACCTTAAACATGAGTTAGAAGTACGCGGTATTGGCTTGGTAGATGGCGTTATGGCCGATTTGGGCGTGTCTTCACCGCAGCTTGATCAGGCGGAGCGTGGCTTTAGTTTTATGAAAGATGGCCCACTGGATATGCGTATGGACAATTCAAAAGGTCCAACTGCAGCGCAGTGGTTGGTCAATATTGAGGAAGAGGCGTTAGCCAATATTATTTTCCAATACGGTGAAGAGCGTTATAGCCGTCGTATTGCCAAAGCTATTAAAGCAGCTGGGTTGATTGAAACCACAGCGCAGTTGGCTGAAATTGTGAAAGTGGCACACCCGAAATGGGAAAAAAATAAACATGCCGCAACACGAACTTTCCAAGCAATTCGTATTGCCATTAATAAAGAATTAGAAGATATTGAAGTTTTCCTACCGCAAGCGGTAGACATATTAAAACCGAATGGTCGCTTGGCTGTGATTAGCTTCCATTCCTTAGAAGATCGATTAATTAAACAATTTATTCAAAAAGAGTCGACACTTGAGGAAGACATGGGTTGGGGTATGCCCCAACAACGACCAGATACACGTCGTTTAAAGAAAGTATCACGTGTGAAAGCAAGTGATGCCGAGGTTAAAGCCAATCCACGTTCACGTAGTGCATGGCTTAGAGTTGCAGAGCGCTTAGCACTTAAAGGCGAATAATGAAAACTGAAGTCGTTGAAAAAATTCCAACAAAGTTAAAGTTTAAGAAGCTGATTGCCTATGTCATTTTATTGGTGCTGGTGTTTATCAGTGCCATGATGGTGGTGTTTCAAGTGTTTGAATACCGTCATGACTATCGTGAAATGAGCTCTTTTATGCGCGAGCGTGATGATTTAAATGCAGAGTGGGGCCGTTTGCTGATTGAACAGCAAACTTTTGGCGCAACTGCACAAATTGGAACGCGCGCGGTGACGCAACTGCGGATGTATTCACCACCTGCGGCGCAAACCGTAGTGATTTCTTTACCCACGACTTCAGAAGACAAAAAATAAGGCCGCTGTAACATGGTAGAAAAGCGTAAACCCACTCTTAAAAAACAGCAAGCGGTGACTGAAAAATCGGCTCTACAGGTTGAAATGTGGCGCTTTTATCTCATGTGGGCGGTGGTTTTAGCCTGCTTTATTGCTTTGGTTGGACGTGCTTTTTACGTACAGGTCATCAATACTGAATTTTTGCAAAATAAAGCCAATGCCAATATTTTAAGAACTGAAAAAATTAAGGCCATGCGCGGTGTGATTTATGACCGTCATGGTGTGCCTTTGGCGATCAGTACGCCGATTATGAAAGTGGTGATTGATCCACGTGATTATTTTGATAATAAAAAACTGTTTGATGAAATTACCGCTGAATTAGCCAAAGATCCACACAATCGTAAGTTGAAGCGTCAATTACCAGACAAAAACCTAAATCTGGATGAACTGGCTGATGCCGTGGGCATGGATCGTGCGGAACTGAAGCGGAAACTGAATGAACGTCCGCGTTCGCGCTACTTGGTCTTGAAAAAAGAAGTGCCACCTCAGCAAGCTGAACTGATTGCAAAACGTGAGTTCCAAGGGGTGTATACCGAAAAGAACTACAAACGTTACTATCCGCAGCCACAACCGAATGCGCAAATTATTGGTTTAACCAACAGTGAAGGTTCGGGCATTGAAGGTTTAGAAATGCAGCTGAATCAACGCCTGTCGGGTATTGATGGTGAGCAGCAAATTGTTCGAGATAAAAAGGGCAATCGTTTTAAAGATGCAGAGGTAGTTAAAGAAGTTGAGCCGGGCGAAAATATTACGCTCAGTATTGATTCGCGCCTTCAGTACATTATGTACCGTGAACTGACTGCTGCGGGTGTAGCCAATAATGCTCGTTCTGCCACAGCAATTGCGGTCGATGTGAAAACGGGTGAAATTTTAGCGATGGCGTCGTGGCCGTCGTATAACCCGAACGATAAAAATAGTTTGTCCAATAAAGACGCCATGCGTAACCGTGGTGCGGTTGACTCTTTCGAACCGGGTTCAACCATGAAGCCTTTGACCATTTCAATGGCTTTGGAAAGCGGCAAATATATGCCGAATACGGTGGTCAATACCACTCCGGGTTCAATGCGAGTCGGTAACCATACCATCCGAGATACGCATAACTACGGTCCACTAACTTTGGGCGGGATTATTCAAAAATCGTCTAACGTGGGTGTGGCTAAAATTGCCTTGTCTCTCCCTTATGCAACTTTACCGACTTTTTATAAACGTCTCGGTTTTGGTCAGCGTTCTGCAGTTAAATTCCCAGGTGAAAGTGGTGGTTTAATTCTTCCGCCAAGTAAATGGAATGTATCGGAAGTCGCGACCATGGCGTATGGCTATGGCTTAAATGCGACTGTGCTGCAACTGGTGGATGCTTATGCCATGTTGGCTAACAAAGGTGTGAAAATGCCTTTGAGTTTGTATAAGTTAGATGCGCCGCCCCGTGGTGAACAAATGATTGATCCAAAAATTGCGGATCAAGTTTTGTTGATGATGGAAACGGCAACCTTACCGGGTGGTACCGCGACTCGTGCAACCATTCCGGGCTACCGTGTGGGGGGTAAAACAGGAACCGCGCATAAGTTACGTGCTGACCGTAAAGGCTACTCAACCAATGAATATCGTGCACTTTTTGCCGGTGTTGCACCAGTCAGCGACCCGCGTTTAGCGATGGTGGTTGTGGTCGAAAACCCGCAAGGGACCTACTATGGTGGTACGGTGTCTGCGCCTGTATTTGCCCGTGTTATGCAAGAATCCTTACGTTTAATGAACGTGCCTTTAGATAAACCTTTAGATGCTCCTGTAATCAAGAGATAGGTGATGAATGTCCATTACATTTCAACAACTCTACACCGCTAACTTAAGCGCTGAATGGATGGCACAGCCATTTCAAGGTTTTGTTCTTGATAGTCGTAAAGTACAGGCAGGGCAAATTTTTATTGCGCTGACATCACTTTCACAACCTGAGAAAACAGAGCAGTTTGCGCAAATAGCCTTGGACAAAGGGGCTTTAGCAGTGGTGAGTGAAACTGAGCTTGCACTTGCAAACAGTATTGTGGTGCCGAATGTACGCCACTTGATGGGGGGCTGGCAAAAGCAATTTTTGTTGGCCACTAGCCAAGTACAGCCTGCTCGTATTTTAGCGGTGACAGGAACCAATGGTAAAACCACCATTTCTCGTTTAGTCGCAGAACTGTTGATGCTACAAGGCAAATCATGTGCGGTAATGGGCACGACAGGTAATGGCATTTTGCCCAATTTAGAAGCATCGTCGCATACCACCTTGGATGCGCTGCATCTACAAAATGCACTACATAGCTATGCCAAGCAAGGTGCTGAATTTGCATCGATTGAAGCCTCTTCACATGGTTTGGAACAAGGCCGTTTAGCGGGCAGTGAAATTGAAATTGCTGCATATAGCAACTTAAGTCGCGACCATTTGGACTACCATGGCACGCTTGAGGTCTATGCCGAAGCTAAATCTCGCTTATTTCAATTTCCATCATTGAAAGTTGCAGTCATCAATCTGGATGATGAGCATGCTGGAGTCATGATTCAAGCGGCACAAAATAATCCAGCCCAACCGAAAATTTTAACCTATTCAACCACGCAGCCTGCTGATTATCAGGTGAAGAATATTCAATATAGTTTGACGGGTGCGAACTTTAGCCTGTGTACGGCACAGGCCGAATATCAGGTACAGAACCCATTATTGGGTCATTTTAATATTGAAAATTTGGTCGCCAGTTTAATTATGGTTGAACAAGCGGGTTTTGATTTAGCCGATGTGGTTGCTACGACAGCACAGCTCAAGGGTGCGCCAGGTCGTATGCAAGTGATTCGTGATGATGCGCGTTTGTTTGTGGTTGATTATGCGCATACGCCTGATGCTCTGGTGCAAGTCTTAAGTACGTTGAAGCGCCATGTAGAACAGCAACTCTGGGCAGTATTTGGCTGTGGTGGAGACCGCGATCGTGGTAAACGGCCACTCATGACCCAAGCTGCTTTAAATGGAGCGGATGTGGTGTTGTTGACTTCAGATAACCCACGTACAGAAAATCCTGATCAAATTTTTGCCGATATGAAAGCAAGTGTTGATTTCTCAAACCGTGTGGTTCATGAAATCCATGATCGTCGTGAAGCGATTAAATTTGCCGTTCAACAGGCCCAAGCGGGTGATATTGTCGTGATTGCCGGCAAAGGTCATGAAAACTATCAAGAAATAGAGGGTGTTCGGCATTGGTTCGATGATGTCGTTGAAGTGCAATCCGCGATTGATGCACAGCACCACACTACTGATTCTGCTTATCCTGCACACTAAGGAAGTCGTATGCATACCTCAACAACCAGCACAGTGCCTTTAGTGTCATGGACCGCCGCACAGTTGCTCGAAGCTACCCAAGGTTATTGGCTAAATGATCAAGCGCCAAATACTGAAATTAAGCGTATTTTGACGGATTCACGTGATGCAGAAGCAGGAGATGCTTTCTTAGCACTCAAAGGCGAACGTTTTGATGCACATGCTTTTATTACGCAAGTTGCTGAACAAGGTTGCCAAGTGGCCATTGTGAGCCAGCCTATAGATGCAGAGATTTGTCAGTTGGTGGTGCCTGATACACGTTTGGCATTGGGACAACTGGGGGCTTATCGTCGTGCACAAAACCCACAGCTAAAAGTGATTGCGCTGACGGGTAGTAGTGGTAAAACCACCACCAAAGAAATGTTAGGCAGTATTTTGTCACGTATAGCACCAACGTTGGTGACCCGTGGCAATCTGAATAACGACTTGGGGGTGCCAGTCATGTTATTGGAATTACGTCCTGAGCATCAATATGCAGTGATGGAGTTGGGTGCAAGCCATCAAGGTGAAATTGACTATACTTCGAATTTGGTCCAGCCCTTGGTGGCGGGCATTATCAATATTGGCACAGCACACTTGGGTGAGTTTGGTGGACGCGATGGCATCTGCCGTGCTAAGTCTGAGATTTATGCGCATATTGCTCCAAATGGCACATCAATTATTCCTGCAGCCGATGATTTTGCCAATAGCATTCGCCAAGCAGTGCAAACTGAACAGGTGCTCAGCTTTGGTGCGGGTGGTGAAATCTTTGCCACTGAGATTGAGTTACAGGCACAATCTGCAACGTTTAAGCTAAATACCCCGCAAGGCGTGCGTCAGGTGAATTTGCCGTTTGCTGGGGAGCATAATGTTCAAAATGCAACTGCTGCGGCAGCTTTTGCTTTAGCGATTGGTATTAGCTTGGATGATATCGTGCTTGGCCTTGAGCAAGCGGTCGGTGCAAAAGGGCGTTTGAACTTTATTCAACAAGGCCGTCATTTGTTAATTGATGATACCTACAATGCCAACCCAACCTCTATGCGTGCCGCTGCTGAAGTGCTTGCACAGCAAGAGGGGGTTCGAGTGATGGTGATGGGTGATATCGGTGAGCTAGGTAGCTCTGCTGCACAGCAGCACTATATGCTGGGGCGTGATTTGGTCTCAGTGAAAGGGCTGAACTTCGTGGTGGCTGTCGGTGAATTTGCACCTGCGGCACAAGAAGGCGCACGCAGCACCCAATATGGCAAAAAAATGCAGGCTTTTTTGAATCAAGAGCAGGCTTTGCCGTTCTTACTCAGTTTAATTGAAACACATCAACCCCAGTCTATGAGTTTCCTGTTTAAAGGTTCTCGTTATACCCATATGGAAACGTTGATGGCTGATTTGATGGAGAAACTCTAAATGTTGTTATGGTTATTTGAACAACTGGCGGGCTATCATAGTTCGTTTCAGGTGGTTCGTTATTTAACATTGCGTTCTTTGCTCAGTGTTTTAACCGCACTGACCATTGGTCTAGTGCTCGGTCCTGTGATGATTCGCAAGTTGCAAGCACTCAAATATGGTCAAGCCGTGAGTTCATATGCTCCTGAAAATCATGCCAAAAAAATGGGTACACCAACCATGGGTGGGGTGCTGATCTTACTCTCAATTGGTATCTCCACACTGTTGTGGGCAGACTTATCCAACCCTTATGTATGGATTGTCTTGGCAGTGATGGTGATTTTTGGTGCAGTGGGTTGGGCCGATGACTGGATCAAGATTCGCTATAAAGACAATGCTGGCTTACCTGCCCGTAAAAAGTTCTTCTGGACGTCGCTTGCGTCACTGGGCGCAGGTATTGCGCTGTATGTAATTGCGCAACAACAGAGCAATCCTGTACATACTGCAAATATGCTGGATCTGCTGATTCCATTTTTTAAAGATTTAAGTATTCCTTTGTCGGTGATCCCGTTGGGTATTGGTTTTATCATTTTCACCTATTTGGTGATTAATGGTGCATCAAATGCCGTGAACCTCACTGATGGTTTGGACGGTTTAGCGATTATGCCTGTGGTGCTGGTTGCAGCGGGTTTAGGCGTATTTGCATATTTGGCTGGTGATGTCCGTTTTGCCAATTATTTACATATTCCTTATGTGCGGTTTGCTTCTGAATTGGTGGTGATTTGTGCAGCTATGATTGGCGCGGGTCTAGCTTTCCTCTGGTTTAATGCGCACCCTGCACAGGTCTTCATGGGCGATGTGGGTGCATTATCATTGGGTGCAATGCTCGGTACAATCGCTGTGATGGTTCGTCAGGAAATTGTCTTTGCCATTATGGCTGGTGTGTTTTTGGTCGAAGCGATTTCAGTCTTCTTGCAAATTGGCTCTCTCAGAATGCGCAATAAACGGGTATTCCTGATGGCGCCATTACACCACCATTATGAGAAAAAAGGCTGGCGTGAAACCCAAGTGGTGATTCGTTTCTGGATTATCACAATTATGCTGGTAGTTTTAGGGCTAATGACCTTAAAATTGCGTTAAGCAAAAAGTATGAAAAGAGTCGGTATTTGCCGGCTTTTTTTTATGCCTGAGGTAACGTCTTGGAGAAAATAATGAATCTGCTCATGTGTCCTGTGTGTCGTGAGGCTTTAACTTTAAACGAAAGAACATGGCGCTGTGCGAATTCACATAGTTATGATGTGGCGAAACAAGGCTACGTCAATCTGCATGTCGTTCAACACAAGCACAGCAAAAATCCGGGGGATACGCCTGAGTCGGTACAAGCCCGCCGTGCCTTCTTAAGTGCAGGTCATTACGCGCCTTTACAGCAAGCAGTGGTCAATAAGGTGCGTGAGTTACGTATTGAAAATTTACTCGATATCGGCTGTGGTGAAGGCTATTACACCGATGCGATGCAAGCTGAAGTGCTGCAATGTGTCGGTGTAGATATTGCAAAAAATGCAGTGCAAGTGGCTGCGAAAATCAATAAAAATATCACGTGGGTGGTGGGTACAGGAGCAACTTTAGCCGTGTTGGACCAATCGATTGATCTATGTAGTAGTTTGTTTAGCCCGATTCCAAAACAAGAGATTTTAAGGGTGCTCAAGCCGCAAGGATATTTATTGGTGGTGACGCCTGCGCCTCAGCATTTGTATGCCATGCGTGAGGCCTTGTTCGAAGAGGTGAAGCCGCATGAACCGAGCAAATTTGTAGAGCAGTTGAGTGATGCGTTTGATTTGGTGAGTGATGATGTTGTCGATGCTGAATTTAAGCTTAATCAGCAGGACTTAAAAAACCTGATTGCCATGACCCCTTATGCCTATAAAGCAAAACAAGAGCGCCGTGAAGCTTTAGAGTCGCAAGCAGCTTTTGACTTACAAGCACAGTATCAAATTTTACTGTTTCAGAAAAAAGCATGAGTATAAAAAAGCCCGCATCTGCGGGCTTTTATTATTGGACTTGATCAATTAAATGATCGAGCGCATCTGATTTAGGTTTCGGTTGTTCTTTGGGTGCTTGCATGGTGGGTGGAGTACTATTCTTTGGAACTAGTGTTTCCTCTTCACCTGGCAAATCATCAAAGTCACGCTCAGGAGCACGTGGAACCACCACTGGTGCAGGGCGATACAACGGCTGCGCCAAAGGTGGGGTTGGTCCTAAGTTGCTCTGAGGTGTTTCTTTCTGATGGCGTTGAATCGGTGCTTTGGCTTTGGCATCGAGTTGAACCCAAGCCGAAGGCGTGCCTTGTAAGGCTTTGGCCATGAAATCTGTCCATATTGGGAGCGCAGCCACACCGCCGTATTCGCGGCGTCCTAAGGTCGTTGGTTGGTCGAAACCGACCCACGCTACGGTCACCAATTTGCCATTAAAGCCAGCAAACCAAGCATCTTTTGCATCATTGGTGGTTCCTGTTTTTCCGCCCAAGTCATCTCGTCCAATACGTAGCGCAGCACGGCCTGTACCATGTTGAATCACGTCTTTTAAAATATTCGCCATATCATAAGCAGAGCTGGATTTTAAAATACGTTGCGCTTGACGATAGTCACTGTTGATCTCAATAGGATTTGCCGATTTTTCAGCAGGGTTCAGCTCTTGGTTGGTGACTTCAATTACTTCATCATCAGGCGTGATGGTGTCAGCAGACTGAGGATTTGATTCTTGTTGAGAGATACAACTGATACATGCATATTCAGGGTTGTTCTGATAAATGACCTTGCCATAGGCATCTTCAATACGATTGATGAAGTGTGGTTGAATACGATAACCGCCATTGGCAAAGGCTGAGTAACCTGTGGCCATTTGAATCGGTAAAACCTGAGGTGTTCCGAGTGCAATGGTGTAGTTACGGGGAATCTGTTCATCGGTTAAGCCGAAGTCCATGAACAATTGACGTGTCCGTTCAATGCCCACGGTTTGCAGGAGTCGAACTGACACGGTATTCCGAGATAGATAGAGTGCACGACGCAGGGGAATCATGCCTAAATAGCGACCATCGGCATTACGTGGTGACCATTTCCCAATGGTAATTGGGCTGTCATTGACCATGCTATACGGTGTCATCCCGCGCTCTAAAGCGAGTGCATAGACAAAGGGTTTAATAATCGAACCTGGTTGGCGCCAGCCTTGTGTGGTTCTATTAAATTTAGATTGATAAAAGTTATAACCACCGACCAGTGCTTCTACAGCGCCATTGTTTGGGTTAAGTGCAATCAGCTGGCCCTGAACTTTAGGCAATTGCACCAAAGCCCATGAGGTTTTGTTGTCATTGGGGCGCAGACGTACAATGTCTTTTACTTTAACAATCTGAGATGCTCTTGATGGTGCACCGCCTACGGCATTCGCGTTGCGATAAGGACGTGTCCAAGACATGCCAGACCATGGTACGGTTACCGTTGAGCCATCTTGCATTAAGGCATCAAAACTATTTTGATTCACACGGGTAACTTCGGCAGGGAAGGTGTTGGCAAATGCACTAAAGCTACTTAAGGGTTTGTCATGAGCTTCCGCACCACGCCAACCATGACGACGGTCATAGGCTTCTAAACCATCTTGTACCGCTTGTTCGGCATAGGCTTGGCGTTCACTGTTGATGGTGGTGTAGACCTTATAACCAGAGTCAATGGCATGCTCGCCGAACTTTTCAATCAGTTCGCTGCGGACCATTTCACCGATGTAGGGAAATCGGTTACTTACCCCGCGGTCAGGCATATCGAGGTTAATTGGTTCAGCAATCCCTTTTTCATATTGGCTTTGGTTAATATAGCCTAGTTGGAGCATACGACCCAAAATCCAGTTACGACGTTCTAAAGCACGTTCGGGGTTGACCACTGGATTGTATTTAGACGGCGCTTTAGGCAGACCTGCAATCATTGCCATTTGTGCAATGCTGAGTTCGTCTAAGCTTTTGTTGTAGTAAATTTTAGCTGCCGCTGCGATACCGTAGGCATTTTTACCCAAGAAAATCTTGTTGACATAGAGGGTTAAGATTTCCTCTTTCGTCAAATTTTGTTCAATTTTTCGTGCCAGAAAAACCTCAGTCAACTTACGTTTTAACGTACGCTCGGGACTGAGATAATAGTTTTTTGCCACTTGCATGGTGATGGTCGAGCCACCCGTTTGGACGTTTGACCCAGTAATACTTTCACTGACTGCACGCCCTAAACCTTTAAAACTGATACCACTATGCTCAAAAAAAGAAGAATCTTCCGCCGCTAAAAAGGCATGAATAAAACTTTGTGGGATCTGATCATAATCTACGGGTACAGATAGCTTGCCACCGTATTCCGAAATGAGTTGGTTATCCGCACTATAAACTTGTAAAGGTTTTAGTAATGGCGCCTTTTTTAGAGTTGTCATTTGCGGCAAAGATGGGGCAATATAGAGATACATGCCATAAAAACCCATTGGAATTGAGACCAACATTATAATAATGATCAAAAAAAATGGATGAACACGGCCCGAACAAGATAGCTTTTTCATAACAAGTAAGTTTTAATAAGAGCTAATGGCAAACTAATTAGCGGTCAGTATATCCTGTACACATACGGAATGTTAGATGAGTTATTGTATCCGTATAAAATTATAGACGCGGACTAATTAGTGGGTTACTTTTTTTGGGGATAAAAAAATAATAGGAATGATACTGTGCTCAGGTTATATCGTAAGCCAAGTAAGGGGTTAATAGGAGTAGATATTAGTTCGACTTCTGTTAAGGTATTGGAACTTTCTGTTAAAAACAATCGGTATTGGGTGGAGAGCTATGCACTTGTCCCTTTACCAGAAGGAAGTGTGGTCGAAAAAAATATATTGAATCCAGAAGCAGTTGGTGATGCCCTTGAGCGTGCGGTAAATTTGGCCAATGTTCAATCGACAGACGTAGCACTGGCAGTTCCAACCTCCATGGTGATTACTAAAATCATTGAAATGGATGCCGATATGAACGATGACGAACGTGAAATTCAGATTCGTGATGATGCTGAGCAATATATTCCATTCCCATTAGATGAAGCGAGTTTGGACTTTGAAGTCCTTCCAGATCGTTTAGCCAATCCCAATCGTGTCAATGTACTCCTCGTTGCAACCCGCATTGAAAATGTAGAGGCGCGATCCGAAGCATTGGAGTTAGGTGGTTTAACGCCTAAGATTGCCGATGTTGAAAGTTTCGCCATTGAAAATGCATTCAAAGTCTTTTCAGATACGCTTCCAATGGGCGTAAATACTGTTGGGATTCTGGACATCGGTCATACCATGACCACCTTATCTGTCATGCAGAATAATAAAGTCATTTATACCCGTGAGCAGGTGTTCGGTGGTAAACAACTGACTCAAGAAATTCAAAACCGTTATGGTTTGTCTTTTGAAGAAGCTGGACGCGCCAAAAAAAGCCGTACTTTGCCTGACGACTATGATATTGAAGTACTTGAACCTTTTCTTGAAGCTGTGGTGCAACAAGCAGCACGTTCTTTGCAGTTCTTCTTTTCGTCCTCTCAATTTAATGAGATCGACCATATTTTATTGGCAGGGGGGAATGCCAATATTCCAGGACTGGCGAAGTTATTACAACAAAAATTAGGTTATCGGGTCACTATTGCCAACCCATTTTTACAGATGGGCTTTTCTCCACAAATCGACATTAAAAAAATTGAAAATGATGCTTCATCACTCATGGTGGCATGTGGGTTGGCATTGAGGAGTTTTGATTAATGGCAAAAATAAACCTACTCCCTTGGCGTGATGCGTTAAGAGAGAAACGAAAAAAAGAATTTATTGCCTATTGTGTTGGGGCTGCATTAGTTGGGGTTTTAGCTGTTGCTTTGGCTTGGTTCTTTTACAGTCAAAAACTGGAAGATCAGGAACAGGCCAATCAGTTGGTGGTGAGTACCAATCAAAACTTAGATGTCCAATTAAAGTCATTGGAAGGTCTGCAAGAACAGCGCAATGCGATTGTTGAGCGGATGAAGTTGATCCAAGGTTTGCAAGGTCAACGTCCTGTGGCTGTTCGTTTGGTCGATGAAATGGTACGTGTCACACCAAGTAATATGTACATTACTAAGTTTGTGCGTACGGGTGATAAATTTACCATTGAAGGGAAAGCGGAAAGCCCGAATACAGTTGCGGAATTCTTACGAAATCTCGAAGCATCTGCGTGGTATCGCAATGCCTTTATGAATTCATTCTTGGTTGCTGAAGAGAAAAAAGATAAAGCACCAAGTTCCATTGTGCCTCGTGTTGAAGAAACCTATGGCACCTTTGTGGTCACGGCAGATTTAGATGAGATTGCACAGCCAGTAGCACCTGATGCGACGACACCTGAAGCCGCAAGTACAGTTAATAATTCAACAGCGGGGGCAGCACAATGAGTCGCGATGAATTTGAAGAATTAACATCAGAAAACCATGCTGTAACCAAGAAAAAAATGACGGTTGATAAGTTTTTTCAACAGTTTAATACCTTAGATCCAAACAATTACGGTAGTTGGCCCTTTTCAGTCAAATTGACTTGTTGGATCTTTATCATTTTAGTAATTGGGGCATTGGGTTATTTTGTCGTGATTAAACCGAAGCTTGATGCGATTTCAAATGCACATGCACAAGAACAAAATTTACTGAATGAGTTTCGTGAAAAAGATTCAAAATTACGTAATTTGCAGCAATATCAAGCGCAATTGCAAGAAATGGAAGCCAATTTTAATCAGCAGTTAGAACAGCTGCCGAAAGAAACTGAAATTCCTGGTTTGGTTGAAGACATTAACGTGAGCGGCGTAAATTCTGGATTAAAATTTAAAAATATTCGTTTAGAGCCAGAAATTCGCCAAGAGTTCTTTATCGAACAGCCGATTTCTATTGAAGCGACGGGTGATTATCATTCTTTTGGTTCATTTGTCAGTGGAATTGCAGCTTTACCGCGTATTGTGACCTTGCATGACTTCGATATCTCAGCATCAAGTAATAATGAGAAAAAGACGGATATTCCGCAAATTTCATACAGTGTAAAGGCTAAAACTTACCGCTATGTCGGGGCGACAGCTGCTGCAAGTGTGGAAAATACAGCTAAAGCAGATGCAGGAGGTGCTCAGTAATGAAATATCAAAATCTCATGCTTAGTCTCTGCGTTGGACTATTTCTTATCGGTTGTGATTCACGTATTGATGCGGTCAATATGCAAATGGCTGAAATTCGCAATCAGCCACCATTGCCGATTGAACCTGCGCCAGATTTTCCACCTGTACCGACTTTTAATTATGCCGCACATCAATTAAAGAGTCCGTTTATGCCAAGCTCATTGGCAGCTGAATTGAAAATTATGGCTGGAAAGCGTGTTTATCCAAACTTATCTCGCCAATTACAACCTTTGGAAAGTTATGCGATTGAATCGCTTAACATGAAAGGTAGTATGCGCGGGCAAAATGGACAAATTTTGGCGTTGATTCAAACACCTGATGGTGAAATTGAACGCGTGCAGCGTGGTAGTTATTTGGGGATGAATCATGGTCGTGTGATTAATATCACCGCCACACAAATTGATTTGATTGAAATTATTCCGGATGGGCGTGAGGGCTATGTCGAGCGCCCGAGAAGCCTAGTATTAATTGGGCCGGCGCCTTAAAAAAGGAAAAGGAATAAAAATGAATAATAGTGCTAAAGATTTTATATTTGGGGATGGCAATACGATGAACCATATGTTCCGTCAGTTTTCAATGGGTGCAATTGCAATGGCGGTGATGCAGGCTGCAAGTGCGCAAGTCAGTATTACGAATATTGTGCCGATGCAAATTCCGGGACAGGGAACAGAAATTCGTGTCATGTTCAACGGTTTGCCACCACAGCCGCAAGCCTATCAGTTGGAACAGCCATCACGTTTGGTTTTGGATTTTGATAAAGCACAGCAGAGCTTAAAACAAGGCAGCATTGCGGTGGCAACGGCTGAAGCAAGTACAGTAGATGTAACTTCAGATGCGCAGCGTTCACGTTTAACTGTAAATTTGGCTGATGCCGGTGCATTTACTACACGTGTTGAAGGTAATACCTTTATTCTGAAAATTAACTCAGTGAACCCAGCGCTAGCAACACCTGTTGCTGCAGCGCGTTCAGAGCAAGGTATTTCAAATATTGGATTCCAACGTGGTTCAGACGGCGAAGGCCAAGTTGTCATTGATTTAAAAGGTAGCAATACCCCTGTCGATGTGAAACAACAAGGTAGTAAAATTGTGGTGCGCGTTTTGGGGAATAAAATTCCTGCCCACTTATCACGCCGTCTCAATGTGAATGATTTCGCCACGCCTGTATCGACCATTGATGCACAAAACGATGGTAGTAATGGCCTGATCACAATTCAATCGAATGGCAGTTTTGAATATATGGCTTATCAGGCAGAAGATAAGCTCACCATTAGTTTAAAGCGTCCTGAAGATAAAAATCCAATGAAACCTAAAGCACCAAGTGCTTATACGGGCAAAAAGATTTCTTTAGATTTTCAAGATATTGAAGTGCGACGTGTATTACAGCTCTTAGCTGATTTTACAGGCATTAACATGGTGGCTTCGGACACAGTACAAGGCAATATTACCTTGCGCCTTAAAGATGTTCCGTGGGATCAAGCACTTGATATTATTATGAAAACCAAGAACTTGGATAAGCGACGAAATGGTAATGTGATTTGGATTGCACCTGTAGCTGAGCTGATCAAATCTGAGGAAGATGAAGCCAAAGCTATCGCGCAAAGTATTAAGCTTTCACCAATACAAACCGATTACATTCAATTGAGTTATGCAAAATCGGCGGATGTATTGAAGTTGTTAGAGGACTCTCGTGATAGTAAAGGAAGTGAGTCGAACCGTACAGCGGGTTCAGAGTCATTGGCTTTGGAAAGTTTATTGAGTGCTCGTGGTAGTGCAGTTTCTGATTCGCGTACCAATACTTTAATTATTAATGATACGCAGCAAAATATTGACAAGATTCGTCGCATGATTGACTTGCTGGATGTCGCAGTGAAACAGGTGATGGTCGAAGCGCGTATTGTCACAGCATCAACAGACTTTTCTCGCGAATTGGGGATTAAGTGGAGTGCGAAGAAGCTTAGCGGTAGCCCGGTATGGGGCGGAGACTTCCAGCCAAGTTTTGATTTGGGTGTGGATTTAGCAACAAACACTGCTGGTACGTTTAACTTTGGGTTATTGAAAATTTCAGACTATATGTTGAACCTTGAGTTAAGCGCGCTTCAAGCGGATGGTCATGGTGAAGTCTTGTCGGCACCTAAAGTACTGACTGGTGATAAACAGAAAGCCTATATCTTGCGTGGTACAGAGATTCCTTATCAAACATGGAGTGCGACGGAAGGCTTAAAAACCGAATTCCGTGCGGCTAACTTAAAGTTAGAGGTGACTCCAAGCATTACCCCTGATGGTAAAGTTCAAATGGCGCTCATGGTTGAGAAAGACTCGATTGGTGATATCACCAATGATGGTCTTGCGATAGATACCAGTGAATTACAAACCAATGTGTTGGTAGACGATGGTGAAACCGTCGTGCTTGGTGGTATTTTTGATGATACGAAACGTAATGACTATCAAAAAGTACCATTCTTAGGAGATTTGCCTGTGGTGGGTAACTTATTTAAGAATAATGTCAAAACGACGATACAAACGGAGTTATTGATTTTTGTGACACCACGAATTGTTAATGACAGTGTTTCAAGAAATCATTAATATATTTTCAATTTGAACAAATCTAAAAGGTGACTCCTTGCCAAGCAAAGAGTTTGAAACCCTACCAAATATTTATTTGGTAGGCCCTATGGGGGCCGGAAAAACAACGGTAGGACGACATTTAGCTGAATTGTTAGGACGTGAATTTCTTGATAGCGATCATGAGATTGAGCGTAAAACAGGGGCAACGATTCCATGGATCTTTGAAAAAGAGGGTGAACTTGGGTTTCGTAGTCGTGAAACGGTTGTAATCGATGAGTTAACCTCTCGACCCAACTTGGTCTTGGCCACAGGTGGTGGGGCGGTGACTCAGGCTCCAAATCGCGCATTCCTAAAACAGCGAGGTATCGTTGTTTATCTTTATACTCCTGTAGAGATTCAACTACAGCGAACCTATCGTGATAAAAATCGCCCACTGCTTCAAGTGGAGAATCCTGAACAAAAGTTAACTGACTTACTCTGCGTTCGAGATCCTTTATATCGTGAAGTTGCCCATTATATTATCGAGACCAATCAAGGGGCTGCACGAGATCTTGCGCAGCGTATCTTAAACTTGATTCTTGTAAAGTAGTTTTGATTCAGTTTTGAAGTGATTTGATCCATGCAAACCTTATATGTTGAACTTGGCGAACGCCGTTACCCGATCTTTATTGGCAGTGATTTAGATCCGAAAGCTTTACTTGAGCCGTATATTCAAGGGCGCCAAGTGATGATTGTGAGTAATGAAACGGTTGCGTCTTTGTATTTAGCGCGTTACGTGGCAGCAATTGAAGCTTTGGGAAAAACAGTTGCAACGTGTATTTTGCCCGATGGTGAAAAATATAAGAATATTGAGCACCTCAACCTGATTTTTGATGCATTGTTAGCGTCAGGCTTCAACCGTGATTGTACAGTTTTAGCTCTAGGTGGCGGTGTGATTGGTGATATGGCGGGCTTTGCTTCGGCATGCTTCCAGCGCGGAGTCTATTTTATTCAGGTGCCAACGACACTTCTTTCACAGGTTGATTCGAGTGTCGGTGGTAAAACAGGGATTAATCATCCGCTGGGTAAAAACATGATCGGGGCATTTCAACAACCGCAAGTGGTCTTGGCGGATATGTCTCAACTTAAAACGCTGCCACCACGTGAGTTATCAGCAGGTTTGGCAGAAGTGATTAAGTACGCACTCTTGGGAGATGCTGACTTTCTCACTTGGTTGGAACAATATATAGATGATTTGGTCCAGGGTGATGAAGCTGCACTGGCTGAAGCTGTGTATCGTTCTTGTGCCCATAAAGCGCGTATTGTTGCCAATGATGAAAAAGAACAAGGCGAGCGTGCCCTATTGAATCTTGGGCATACTTTTGGACATGCGATTGAATCTTATTTAGGCTATGGTGAATGGCTCCATGGTGAAGCTGTGGCAACAGGTATGGTGATGGCAGCAGATCTATCGCAGCGTATGGGATGGATTAGTGCAGAAGATTTGGTACGTACAAAAAATATCATTCAACGCGCGAATTTACCGATAGTATGTCCGCAGATTCCTCTCGATGACTTTTTGGCATATATGGCTCATGATAAAAAAGTCTTGAACGGGCAATTGCGTTTGGTTTTGATGCAAGCGGTAGGGCAGGCCATCATTACCAAAACATTTGATGTAGAATTGATGAAACAGGCGATTTTAGCCAACCAAGAGCAGGCATAACTTTATTATGGCAACAACCCTTCGAACCCAGTGGCAGACAAAGCAAAATTATATTTGGCTTGCATTCGGAGGGGTATGCTTGTTTGGCGCCATAGTCTTTTGGGCCATTACAGATCAAGAGACTGTGGTTGAAGTTGAAAAAAAGGCTGAATCTGAAGTTGAGTTACAAATTCAGCCAGAAAAAGTCGCAACAACCGCACATTTAGGCTCATTCCTCGATGAAGTAAAACCTTTGGATATGACGACACGTGTTGTAGCAATCGCGCAGCATGAAGCTGAATTCCGTGGGACCAAATTTATTCAGGAAAATAAAAAGAACAGTACGGTTGAACTGTTTAGAGTCTCAGAAGAAGCGATTATTAAGCGCTTTTTGCAAAGGCAATCTGATCGTCAAGCGTTTAGTTACCTAAGGCTGACGGGTGAAAACCAAATTGAGCAATATGTGCTGATCTATGGTGTATATAAAAATGCCAATGAGGCGCAAAAGGTATTGGCGGACTTAAAGCTGACGTTGCCGAAGTCGGTGAAACCCAAAGTTGAAAAAATTGAAAGTTATGCTGAATATGTCAATGACCTAGGTTCTGATGAACTTGGACTTAGCAATAAGCTCTATGCTGTGCAGTTGAAACCAGCCGCTGTCCCCGTGATTGATGAAGCTACCCTTGCTGCGCGTCAACAAGCGGCACGTGCGGCAGTCGCACAAAATAAACAATCGACCACATCGACAACGGTTACTCGTCGTGATGCAGATGGAAATGTGGTTGATGTGCAAAAGTCACAAACGACCGTAGAGAATGCGCCACAAAATAAAACAAATGAACCTGAAGTGACCGACCCATTTAATTAAAATTGGTTCATTATGGCGCATCAAAAAATGTAAATTTCATATACGCACAAATATAGTGCAATAAATGGATTGTCTTCGAACTAATTTTTTACGTAAAAAACACAAACCTAATAAAACTAAAGCGCTTAACACACAAAATAAATAATTGGCATAAAACTTGCTTTAATGGTGCATGAATTGAGTTGATGTCACTGTTTTGGCGCAAAAAAGATTCGATTTATGAGCGAAATAGTAGCGGCCAAGTGCCTTAAAAAAGTGCGTGACTGCTGCATACATTTTTTCAATTAAGACATGCATAAAGACGAAAATCAGTCTATCTTGGGTGTGAAGAAAAAATGCTGTACTTCAATCAGAATCTGAATATGAGTCAATTGAACGAATCGGCAAGAAGTAATTAGATTGTTAGACGCCCGACAGGGCCTGTAGAAAGAAGGGTACGCTATGCACATGCCATCGCCTAATACTGTAGCTCCCGCTCAAGGTTTATACCAACCGGATGAGTTTAAAGATAACTGTGGTTTTGGTTTAATCGCCCATATGCAGGGTGATGCAAGCCATGATCTTGTCAAGACTGCTATGCACAGTCTGAGCTGTATGACCCACCGCGGTGGTATTGCTGCAGATGGTAAGACAGGGGATGGTTGCGGTTTACTCTTAGCAATGCCAAAACAGTTTTTCCGCGAAGAAGCGAAAAAACTCAGTGATATTACACTCAGTGAAGTTTTTGCTGTCGGTACGGTGTTTTTAAGCCTCGATCCAGCAATTGCAGCACATGCAAAACAAATTCTAAGTAAAGAAATTGAATCTGAAGGCTGTCGAGTCTTGGCGTGGCGTGTGATCCCGACCAATAACGATGCTTTGGGTTCGATTGCGATGCAGTCACTTCCTGCATTTGAACAAATTATTGTGAACTGCCCAATGGGTGTATCTGAAGTTGAGTTTAACCGTAAACTTTTCTTGGCACGCCGCCGTGCAGAACAACAGCTCAGCAATGACTCATCATTTTATGTAACTACACTATGTTCAACAGTGATTAGCTATAAAGGCTTGATGATGCCTGAAGCAATTGCTGACTTCTACACAGACTTGGCAGACCCACGTCTTGAGTCACATATTGTGGTGTTCCACCAACGTTTCTCGACCAATACTTTGCCGCGTTGGCCTTTGGCACAGCCATTCCGTTATCTTGCGCACAATGGTGAAATTAATACCATTACTGCGAACCGTAACTGGGCGATGGCGCGTACGCCAAAGTTTGAAAACCCATTATTGCCTGGTTTAACTGAGCTCAACCCAATCGTGAACCGTACTGGCTCGGATTCTTCAAGCTTAGACAACATGCTTGAAATTCTTGTGGGCGGTGGTATGGATTTGTTCCGTGCATTGCGTATGTTGGTTCCGCCAGCATGGCAGAACGTGGAAACTTTAGATGCCGATTTACGTGCATTCTATGAGTTTAACTCGAAGCATATGGAGGCGTGGGATGGCCCTGCAGGTCTAGTGATTCAAGATGGTCGTCATGCAATTTGTATGTTGGACCGTAATGGTTTACGTCCAGCACGTTGGGTGATTACCAAAAACGGTTACATCACACTGGCGTCTGAAATTGGTGTATGGGGCTACGAGCCTGAAGACGTGATTTCTAAAGGTCGTGTCGGTCCAGGTCAAATTCTGGTGATTGATACTTTCACAGGTAAAATGCTCGACACTAAAGATGTCAGCACGCATTTGAAAAAAATGCGTCCTTACCGTGAATGGTTACGTGAAAACTCAGTTCGTGTACAAGGTAGTCCAGAGCTTGAAGAATATTTATGTGATCAAGGCTTAAAAGGCGACGACCTTAAAGCATCACAAAAAATGTTTATGGTGACCTTTGAAGAGCGTGACCAATTGCTTCGCCCAATCGCTGAAAGCGGTCAGGAAGCAGTGGGTTCAATGGGTGATGATACACCAATGGCAGTTTTGTCTCGCCAAGTACGTCATGTGTCGGATTACTTCCGTCAACAGTTTGCTCAGGTCACTAACCCACCAATCGACCCATTACGTGAATCGATTGTAATGTCATTGGAAACGTGTTTAGGCCGTGAGCAAAACGTTTTTGAACAAAGCCCTGAGCATGCGGATCGTTTGATCATTTCAAGCCCAGTATTGTCAAATTCGAAAATGCATCAAATCCGTACGCTGGGTCGTAAGGGTTATGAAATTGCAGATATCGATTTAAATTATGCTGAAAATGAAGGGCTAGAAGCTGCAATTGCGCGTATCTGTGAAGAAGCAGCGCAAGCGATTCGTGATGGCAAAACCTTATTGGTGTTGTCTGATAAGAAAATTCGTCAAGGTTTCTTGCCTGCAAATGCATTGATGGCAACAGGTGCTATACATCACTATTTAATTAATGTTGGTTTACGTACTGATGCCAACATTATTGTTGAAACAGCATTGGCGCGTGATCCACACCAATTTGCGGTTATTCTCGGATTTGGTGCAACTGCAATTTATCCTTACCTTGCTTATGATGTGATCAATGACTTGGTTGCAAAAGGTGAGCTATTGGGTGACCCAATCCAAGCGCAAGTGAATTTCCGTAAAGGCATTGAAAAAGGCTTGTTAAAAGTCCTTTCAAAAATGGGTATTTCTACGGTGGCCTCTTACCGTGGTGGTCAGTTGTTTGAAGCGGTGGGTCTGTCTGAAGAAGTGGTTTCAAAATGCTTCACGGGTGTACCGAGCCGTATCAAAGGTGCAACCTTTGTTGACCTTGAAAATGACCAAAAGAAATTGGCTGATACCGCATGGAAAACACGTAAACCAATCGATCAAGGTGGTTTGCTGAAATTTGTCTTCGACAAGGAATACCATGCATTCAACCCAGATGTGATCAATGCTTTGCATAAATCAGTGCGTTCTGGTCAATATGCAGACTTTAAAGAATATGCTGAGCTGGTGAATAACCGTCCAGTGGCAACAATTCGCGACCTATTAAAGTTAAAAACAGACAACTCGATTGCTCTAGATCAAGTGGAGTCTGTAGAAGCGATTTTACCGCGCTTTGACTCTGCAGGCATGTCTTTGGGGGCGTTGTCTCCTGAGGCACATGAAGCAATTGCCATTGCGATGAACACCATTGGTGGCCGTTCAAACTCGGGTGAGGGCGGTGAAGATCCAGCGCGTTATGGCACGATTCGTAACTCGAAAATCAAACAGATTGCATCAGGTCGTTTTGGTGTAACACCTGCGTATTTAACCTCTGCTGAAGTCTTGCAGATTAAAGTAGCGCAAGGGGCTAAACCGGGTGAAGGTGGTCAATTACCAGGGGGTAAAGTGAATGGCTTAATTGCACGTTTACGTTATTCAGTACCGGGTGTGACCCTAATTTCTCCACCACCACACCATGACATTTACTCGATTGAAGATTTGTCACAATTGATCTTTGACTTAAAACAAGTCAATCCTCAGGCGATGGTTTCAGTGAAACTGGTGTCTGAGCCGGGTGTAGGAACGATTGCTGCAGGTGTGGCAAAAGCCTATGCTGACTTCATTACCATTTCAGGTTATGACGGTGGTACAGCAGCTTCTCCATTGTCTTCAATTCACCATGCAGGTTCGCCTTGGGAGTTGGGTCTTTCTGAAGCGCATCAAGCACTTCGTGTCAATGACCTGCGCGGTAAAGTTCGTGTTCAAACCGATGGTGGCTTGAAAACCGGTCTAGACGTGGTAAAAGCTGCGATTTTAGGTGCAGAAAGCTTTGGCTTTGGTTCTACACCAATGATTGCTTTAGGTTGTAAATACCTGCGTATTTGTCACCTGAATAACTGTGCAACGGGTGTTGCAACTCAACAAGATCATTTACGTCAAGAACATTATATTGGTGAGCCACAAATGCTCATTAACTTCTTCACCTTCATTGCTGAAGAAACACGTGAGTGGTTGGCAGCGTTGGGTGTTTCGAGTTTAAAAGACTTGATTGGTCGTACAGACTTGCTTGAAATGCTTCCAGGTGAAACGGAGAAACATGCGCACCTTGATTTGAGTGCATTACTGGAGTCACATCCTTCTGCGCAAGGTAAGGCGCAGTACTGCGAAGTTGAAGGTAACGCACCGTTTGATAAAGGCTTGCTTGCTGAGAAAATGGTGGCAGAAATGTTGCCAGCAATTGAAGCTGGGACCACTGGTGAATATCACTTCACCATTGGCAACTGTGATCGTTCAATTGGAGCACGTATTTCAGGTGAGATTGCGCGTCGTTATGGCAACCTCAGCATGGAAGCGCACCCAGTGAAGATGAACTTGGTGGGTACTGCGGGTCAATCTCTCGGCGTTTGGAACGCAGGTGGTTTGCACATTCGATTAGAAGGCGATGCGAACGACTACGTGGGTAAAGGCATGGCAGGTGGTCGTGTGTCGATCTTCCCACCAAAAGGATCACCTTTCCAAACCCAAGAAACGGCAATCATTGGTAACACTTGTTTATACGGTGCAACGGGCGGTAAATTGTTTGCGGCAGGTACAGCTGGTGAACGTTTCGCGGTACGTAACTCAGGTGCTTTTGCCGTGATTGAAGGTGCGGGCGATCACTGCTGTGAATATATGACGGGCGGTATCGTGACCGTACTTGGTAAAGTGGGTCATAACTTCGGTGCAGGTATGACAGGCGGTTTTGCTTACGTTCTTGACCTTGATAATGACTTCGTTGATCATTACAACCACGAGCTAATTGAGCTGAATCGTATTTCGACTGAATCGATGGAAGAACATAAAGAGTTCTTAAGCCGTATCTTAGATGAACACATTGCTGAGACTGGTAGTGCTTGGGCGTACAAGATCCGTAACGAGTTTGATTTCTACAGTCGTAAATTCTGGTTGGTGAAACCGAAAGCTGCCAACTTACAGACTTTGTTGAAAACCACTCAAGCTGATCCACAATAATTCCACTACTGCTGATACATAGGCAGGTGCAGACGATAGATAAACGGGCTGCACCTACCCACGGAGAGAGACATGGCAGAGCGCCTAAACAATGACTTTCAATTTCTGGATGTAGCACGCCAAGATCCAGAGAAAAAAGAGATTCAGGTCCGCAAAGCAGAGTTTGTGGAAATTTATAAACCTTTTACAGCGGAAGTGGCAGCAAATCAGACCCACCGTTGTTTAGGGTGTGGTAACCCATATTGTGAATGGAAATGTCCAGTACATAACTACATTCCAAACTGGTTAAAGTTGATTGCTGAAGGCCGTATTTTCCAAGCAGCAGAGCTGTGTCACCAAACCAACACGTTGCCAGAAGTGTGTGGTCGTGTTTGTCCGCAAGACCGTTTATGTGAAGGGGCTTGTACCTTAAATGATGGTTTTGGTGCAGTGACGATTGGTAACGCTGAAAAATATATCAATGACACTGCGTTTGCACTGGGCTGGCGTCCAGATATGTCTTCAGTAAAGTGGACAGATAAAAAAGTCGCGATCATTGGTGCAGGCCCTGCGGGTCTAGGCTGTGCTGATATTTTGGTGCGTAGCGGGGTTAAACCTGTAGTATTCGACAAACGCCCTGAAATTGGTGGTCTACTGACTTTTGGTATTCCAGAATTTAAAATGGAAAAAGATGTGATGAAGCGTCGCCGTGAAATCTTCACGGGCATGGGCGTGGAATTCCGTTTAAATACTGAAATTGGTACAGATGTCACCATCGATCAATTGCTTACTGAATACGATGCGGTGTTCATGGGTATGGGTACTTATACCTACATGAAAGGTGGCTTCGCAGGTGAAGATTTAAATGGTGTCTATGATGCCTTGGATTTCTTGATTGCCAATGTCAACCGTACTCAAGGTTGGGAAAAAGACCCAAGCGAATACATTAGTGTTGAAGGTAAAAAGGTGATCGTTCTTGGCGGTGGTGACACAGCAATGGACTGTAACCGTACTTCGATTCGTCAGGGTGCGGAAGTGGTGAGCTGTGCATACCGTCGTGATGAAGAAAACATGCCAGGTTCGCGTCGTGAAGTGCAAAATGCCAAAGAAGAAGGTGTGAACTTCTTGTTTAACCGTCAACCGATTGAAATCGTCGGTGAAAATGGCAAAGTTACGGGCGTGAAAGTGGTTACGACTCAACTTGGCGAGCCTGATAGCCGTGGTCGTCGCAGTCCAGAACCAATTCCGGGTTCAGAAGAAATTTTACCTGCAGATGCAGTGTTATTGGCTTTTGGTTTCCGTACCAGCCCTGCAGATTGGTTTACAAATGTGAATATTAACCTTGATGGTTCAGGTCGTGTGGTTGCAGCTGAACAGCAAACCTATAAATTCCAAACCTCAAATCCGAAAATCTTTGCGGGTGGTGATATGGTTCGTGGTTCAGACCTTGTTGTCACAGCAATTTGGGAAGGCCGTCAAGCGGCTGAAGGTATTTTGGATTATTTAGACATTTAATCTAAATCGTCCAACACAAAAACCCGCTTCGGCGGGTTTTTTATGATCACTATTTGTCTGAGATGATATGAAAGAGGTGGATCGGGATAAATCGAAAGAGATCTGGTGGTAAGTCTTGTAAAAATGGGCGAATCTGCAAACGCACTAAGCATTTTTGCCATATGTGTCGCATTGATAAATCCAGATACTGAAGATCGCTCGGTTAAATGTTAGGAAATAGACATGACTCAAGTGACGACAGAAAAGCTATATCAACATCGTCCAAAAGCTCAGGGTATGACAATTCGACGTTTGCAATTCAACCCCAAAGCCATTCGGAGGCATTATTTTGCCAATTCACCAGTCATGTCGCATTTACTGACGGCATTGTCTTCAACTTTTCCCATCGGTGAGCAGTTCTTTGTGTATAGCGTGCGCAATGTACGTGACCAAGTGAAGGATGACAATCTGCAAGCGCAGATTGCGGCATTTATTGGTCAAGAGGCGATGCATTCTCAAGCACACACGGCATTTAATGCTGCATGGCGCCGTGATGATTATAATCTTGACCGTTTTCAGGCATGGTTGGCGCGTAAAGATGATGATGTGAAAAATCTGCATCCTAAAATTCAGCTCGCAATCACCTGCGCTTTTGAGCATTTTACGGCACTGCTAGGCGGCTATATTTTAAGGCATCCTGAGGTATTGAGTACCTTGGATGATGATGCGGTTAAACTCTGGGTGTGGCATGCCATTGAAGAAATTGAGCATCGTGTGGTTGCCTTTGATGTTTATCAAGATGTGTATGGTGATGACAAGATTCGCCGTTTAATTATGCGCAGTGTAACGACAGGTTTCGCCAGTTTAACTTTTTACTCGGCCAGTCGATTATTTTTACAAGACCACAAAAAGAGTATACCTAAATTGGGTGGGAATCTCTTTGGATTGTATTTGCTGGCGAAGATGTTTGTGCAATTGCTGCCAGAATATCTGTCTTACTACAAAACCAACTTTCATCCCTCAGATATTGATTACACACAGTTGTTGAAATACTGGAAAACCCGTTTGGCAGAAGATTATCAACTAGAAGGTTTTCAGTAGGAGTTGCACGCGGTTGTTTAATGTTAAGTATAAGAAATGAGCAATAAAGACCGAGTAAAGATCACTCGGCTTTTTCACTTTTAGATGCTTTAACTAAAAGCAACAAAAGGATAATCAAATGTGTTTACAATCAGGTTATTGCAATAAATACAAAAGAAAGAGGATAGCTGAATGAATTTTATGAAAAAAACTGCTGTCGTTGTTACCCTTACGAGCACGTTAACGCTATCGGGCTGTGGTTATAATACCTTACAGGTTAAAGATGAGGCGGTTACAGCTGCGTGGTCGGAAGTACAAAACCAATATCAACGCCGCGCAGATTTGGTGCCGAATTTGGTGAATGTAGTGAAGGGCTATGCTAAGCATGAAGAGCAAGTCCTAACTGAGGTCACACAGGCTCGTGCCAATGTGGCAGGTTTAAAAGTCGATAAAGAAGTATTAGAAGACCCTGCATTATTCCAAAAATATCAAGAAGCGCAGGCGCAAATGACAGGTGCATTGTCGCGTTTAATTGCGGTCTCAGAAAACTATCCAGACTTAAAAGCCAATGAGCAATTCCGTGATTTACAGGTTCAACTCGAAGGTACCGAAAACCGTATTGCTGTGGCGCGTAATCGCTACATTAGTACAGTACAAGACTTTAACTCCTATGCACGTCAGTTCCCACAAGTCATGACTGCGAAGGTGATTGGGATGGATACCAAACCAAACTTTAGTGCAGAGCAAAGCGCGCAAAAAGTGCCAACAGTATCATTTAACTAGCTGTGACTTAAAGTAATCAGAACCATAGGGTGAATGAATGATAGGACAGCAACAGTTCGTACGCTTTTCATATAAATGGGTGCTTGCATTCATTTTATCAGGATTGTCGTGTCTAAGTTCGTTAACATGGGCAGAGGTTGCTACAGCGACAGATGGTGCTGCGGAAACAGTCGTTGCTGGAAAAATTATTCAAGGTCAGCAAGCAGCGAGTTCTAATAATGTAAGCTCTACCAATGCTGATGCCGTGTCACAACCACCTATTGCCAATGATATGGCAGAAGGTGAATCGATACGGGTGTTACCAACCTTAAATGAACCAGTGATCGATCAAGCACATATTTTAAGTGCTGAAGATAAGCAAGCCATTGACCAAAAAATTCGTGCCTTGCATGACACAGGAAAAGCCCAAATAGGCGTGGTGATTGTCCCGACCACAGGTCAAGAGGATATTTTTGGTTTTGCCATGCGTATTGCAGATCAATGGCAGCTCGGTTCAGCAAAGCAGGACAACGGTTTGCTGATCGCAATTGCCGTTAATGACCGGCGTATGCAGATTCTTACGGGCTATGGTTTGGAAGGAGTCATTCCTGACATTATTGCGAATCGCATTATTAACCAACAAATCACACCATATTTTAAACAAGCTCAGTATGCCCAAGGGATCAATGCAGGGCTTACTGAAATTGAACGTATTCTAAATCTTGATCCTGAAGTTGCAGCCCAAGCGGCGCAAGAACTACAAGAACGTCAAGACCAAGCCACTCGGGAACAAGAGGCCAAAAGTAAAACGTTGAGTACGGCTTTAGTTATCTTAATTGCAGGCGCAATTGGCTCTTTGGTGGTGGGGAGGCGTTTAAGTGCCTCGACGGCTGCAGTTGCAGGAACCGTGGCAGGCTTGGTGAATGGAGCAGGCTTAATCACCAGCTTACTGATTGGTGGTGGGATTTTCTTTTTACTCATCACGACCTTAGCCCAAACGATTTTTCAGCTCTTTCTCTCTTCTGGCGGCGGAGGTGGTCGCGGAGGTCGTGGCGGCGGCGGTTTTGGTGGAGGTGGATATAGTGGCGGGGGCGGCGGCTTCGGCGGTGGAGGAGCATCAGGGTCATGGTAACAACAACTGAAACGACGGACATCGTCACTAAACCAAAGCTAGATGACGTTGTGCAACCCAGTTTTAAACGTTGGCTAAAGCATTTATTACACATGCCAGCGAGTAAACGCTTTTTTAATCAGCAAGATCAACATGCGATTGCGCAAGCGGTAGCTGCTGCTGAACATGGGCACATTGGGGAAATTCAAGTGGTGATAGAAGGGCACATGCCTGCACGAGAAGCCTATTATTTAGATACTCGTGGACGTGCGAAACGGCTTTTTGCTGAGCTGGGTGTTTGGGATACCGAGTTGAATAGCGGTATTTTGCTGTACTTAAACTTGTGCGAACGCAAAGTTGAAATTGTTATTGACCGTGGGATTCGACAAGCCACCACACAGCAAGTGTGGGATGAGGTTTGCCAGAGCATTATTGAAAAAATGGCACAGCGAGAGTATCGGCTGGCTTTAACCGATGGTGTTACACAAATCGGGAGTATTTTGGATCAATTCTATGCCAATCAATTAGACGATAACGCTGATGAATTGAGCAATTCGCCAATTATGTTGAACTAGAAAGAGGGAAACTGACAATATTTGTCAGTTTTTTACATAAAAATACAATGACAAAAAATAAATTTTTAAATAGTGAAATAAAGTGCTGTTTTTTATTTGAAAATAAATATAATAAAAGTTGGCATAATACATGCTAATTACAAAGCAGCTTAAAAAGCTTATAAAAAATTAACAAAACATTTGTGGAGAATGTTATGAAATCAGTTCAAAAGGGTTTCACCCTTATCGAGCTAATGATCGTTGTTGCGATTATCGGTATTCTTGCAGCGATTGCGATTCCTGCTTATCAAGATTATATTGCGAAATCACAAGCTACTTCAGGCTTAGCTGAGATTTCTCCAGCTAAGACACAGTACGAAGTGCTTGTAAATGAAGGTAAAACTGATGCTGCAGACTATACAGCTACAGCAGTTGGTATAAAAAGTTCAGATCGTTGTACTGTAACAGTGGCAGAACCAGGTGCGGATGGCTCTAAAACAGGTGCAATCACTTGTGCGCTAAAAGGTTCTCCAAAAGTCTCTTCTGGAACTTTGAGCCTTAACCGTACAGCAGCTGGTGCTTGGACATGTTCTGTAACAGGAACCTTGGATCCTAAATATAAGCCAGGTACTTGTTCATAATTTCTGAAATTATAAAAAAAAGAGAGCTAAGGCTCTCTTTTTTTTTGGTAGAATTTAATTGATTTAAAAGTAAATATATAGATTAAATACAAGATGTTGGTAAATATTTATTTTGAATATCAATACTTTGACAGGAAAAGTGACCATTGGTATTACGTGAGAAATAGATTTCAGCTAAATTCCCTAACCCATTTTTATTTTTGAGCTTACAACTAATAGCCTTATTTGCGACACCTAAGGTATCTGGAGCTGTAACACTAATCGTGCAAAAGTGTGTAGAGCTTTGCAAGCTGATATCTTCAGCAGTTGTAATGGTTAAATAGTTATGATTTGCATTAATTTCGTAGGAGGCTATACCTTCTGAAATCTCATAAAAAGCTGAGTTAATGCGACTCTTAATCATATAGCTTTGATATAAATTAATTGATATTGCCGCAAGTATACTAATAATAGCAACAGTAATTATGAGTTCAATTAATGTAAATCCCATGTTTATTTTCATTGAAATCCTCCTTCATTATATGAAACAGAGCAACAACAATACCAAACATATTTTAATATAAATCAATGTGTTGTGTTTTAGAGATTATATCTGACATAAAAAAATTGTCAGAAGTTGTCAATAATTGCAAATTAATATGAGCAAAATGTTAGTTTCATTATTTATGTAAATTGGATATAGGTAATAGATGTATAGCCCGCCCTTGATCCCAAAAATTAGGAGCACCGAAATCATCAATACTTATACATGTATAGCATAATATATCTTGCCCATGAATATACAATAGGGCAATTAATGATAAGTATGAAATAATGGCCCATAGTTTTTTGTTATATTGAAAATAACTCGTTGGTTCTGAAATAGTATAAACTTTTAAAAAGCTTAGTAAAAAAGCTATAAATGTAAGGCTGATAATTTGGCTTACTGGGTATACGAAACTTCCAGAAAGTAAACTATTAGAGAAAATAGCAATTGCTCCTGCGATAAGGAAGATGGGGATATTTTTACGTTGCTTATAGATTGCTTGTATGATGGGAATTAAGCTTAATATGAGAATAAAGATTGCAATACCCCATTCTGATAGTGATTTTAGAAAAAAGTTGTGCGGGTGAGTTGGTAATAGAAACGGTGTATGTAACATAAAGTTATTTCCACCAACGCCAAGGATAGGGTGTTCAAACCAAAGATGTACAGCTTTTTCCCATAAATCGAGCCTTCCACTACTGGTAATGCGGTTAATAGATGGGCCTATCGCTTCAGAAAATGAGAGGTGATAGAGATTAAATATGACTAAAGCCAAAATAAGAGAAATGATCGGAAGTTTTAAAAATTTACGTTGATGATTGGGTGTAAATATTAAACTGATACAGAGACCAATAAAAATAGATAGTAAGCAGGCACGTGCACCATGAAATAGAAAACTTAAGACGTAAATAGTGGACACAATATATAAGCAACTTTTTAATAGCTTATTTTTTTGGAAGTCAAAATTAGAATAAATTGGCTGTAGCCAAATGAGAAATAAACATGGAAGTAAAGCATCATCCAACATTCTAATATTCGTAAAGGATTGAGTCCAAACACCATCTCCTCCTTGTAGTCGATTAACTAGCGCAAGTGGTAAGAAAATAAGGCTCAACATTGGTAAAAATGCAATAGATGTAGCAATGTTTTTGGAAAGTTTGGAGTATTTTTTTATTAAAAATGAATAAATTAAAGTAAAGTTGATGAGCAAAAAAATTAAACTGGCTTCTGCGATCGCACGATCAAAGGCTGTGGAGAAGCTTATGGTTAATATTGCTAAGAACGATATTGAAATGATTGAAATAAAGGTTAATAAATGCGCTTTTCTTGATTCTGTAAGATATTGATTTTTAATTAAAAAATGAGAAAAAGAAAAAATAAATAAAATAAGTATTTCATAAATACGCCATGCATCATAGGGATAGCTGGTCCAATAAATACTTAAGCTGGAATAGGCAATGAAGCAAAAAAAAGGAATAAGAATGAGTAATATCTTGGAGAGATAATTTTGCATTGAAGTATAATTTTAAAAATTTTACATATTGTAAACAAAGTGAAGGGAAAGTAAATGATGGATACGCTTCAACTATTTCGTGAAAAGTTTAATGCATTTTTAATACATATATTCGTATCAGTTTTAATTCTATCTATCGTTTTTTTGATTGTATATTTTGTGTTATACCCTTACCCGCTACTGACAGCTACAGGTGGTAAAGAGGTTTTATTAATTATGGTCATGATTGATATTGTTCTAGGTCCTTTGCTTACTTTTATTGTATACAGAAAATATAAAAAGACACTCAAGTTTGACTTGGCTATCATTGGTTTGATTCAACTTATTGCATTGATATATGGCTTATCCAGCATGGTTTTGGCAAAACCATGCTGGATTGTTTTTAATCAAAATAAATTTGAGCTTATTCAATGTAGTCAGATTGTGGGAGATACTGGGAAATCAGACTACCAGTTAGCTCTGTTTGAGCGTCCTATTTTTAGAGCTGTAATGTTGTCTCAGGATCCTAAGCTAAAGTCGGAACAAGTCTTTGATGAAGTTTTGAGTGGTATATCTCTAGCGCAGCGACCAGAAAATTATGTAGACTTATCTAAAGTCACAGAAAAAATACAAGAGCAGGCTCAAAGTGTAATGCTGTTAAAACAATATAATAATGCAAAACAAGTAGATCGTATTTTATCAAAATATCCACAAGCAACTGGTTTTGTTCCTCTAAAAGCCAATGCTGTTGATATGACAGTTTTAATCAATAAAGACAAAGGCGAAGTAGTAAAAATCGTCGATCTTCGACCTTGGAAGTAAACCTAAAACTATAATAAAAAACCTGCATATGCAGGTTTTTTTAAATGATAGAAAAGTCCTAAATTTGACTCTGAATATAGTTCTCTACACCTACGGTTTCAACTAGATCGAGTTGTGTCGTCGTCCAGTCCAACCACTCTTCTTCTTTTTCTAAAATCTCTTGAACAAGATCTCGAGTGACATAGTCCAGCTGTTCTTCGGCAAGCTTAACAGCGGCTTGAATGGATTCAATGTTTTCTTTGACTTTACGGATATCACAGTTTAGAACTTCAACAGTATGTTGACCGATGTAGAGTTTACCCAAGTGTTGTAGGTTTGGTAGACCTTCTAAAAAAAGAATGCGCTCAATAATTTTGTCAGCATGCTTCATTTGACGGATTGACTCTTTATATTCAGCTGAACCGAGTTGCTCAATGCCCCAGTCATTAAACATACGAGAGTGTAGGAAATTTTGGTTAATGGCAGTTAAATGATGATAAAGCACCTGATTTAACTGATTAATTACATCACGATTGCCCTTCATGAGAAAGCTCCATTCAAACTGCTGCTTAAAAATAATATCAATAACTTATGAGAAATATCTTAAACAACAAAGTGGAGTTTGGCGAGTAATTTATAGAACAGCAAATGAAAATCGCAATCAAAAGCATACGAGGTGGAAATTTAATTTTTAGACATTTAAAAAAAGAAAACCCGCCTAGAGTCATAAGCGGGGGAAGAACTACTCATAAAGAGTAAGTTTATAATTATGGTTATTCTAAAAAACGAATCAAATATCTAGGCAGCAATGGCTAAGCGTGAGGCAATGGCAGATACTTCGGCACTGATGATTGAGCGTGCTTCCGGTGCACAGCGACCACAGCATGTTCCGAGATCGAGCATCTCGCGAACTTCGCGATAACTGCCCGCACCATTTTCAACAGCGTCTTTAATATCTTGATCTGTAATACCACGGCATAAGCACACGTACATTTCAGCAAGCCACATGAAAGAAATAAGATAAGTGATATTATTGATAATTGTTATCGTTTGTCAATAAAAATCATTTGAAATCTTGGTTGTCTTTATTGAGATTTTGGATGAAAAAAAGCCACTCAATCGGTGGCTTTTTCTTAAAAAATATAACTTATTGATTAATAATTACAATACCATCCATCTCAACTAATGCATTTTTGGGTAGGCTTGCCACACCGAGTGCTGCGCGTGCTGGGTAAGGTTGTGCGAAATATTCACCCATAATTTGGTTGACCAACTGGAAGTTTGAAAGATCGGTTAAGAAAATATTCAACTTCGCGATATCTGCCAACGTTCCACCAGCAGCTTCGCAGACAGCTTTTAAATTATCAAAAACACGGCGAATTTGTGCTTCGATGCCTTCAACCAACTCCATACTGTATGGGTCTAAACCGATCTGACCAGAAAGGTAAAGTGTATTGCCAACTAAGATTGCTTGCGAATAAGTGCCGATCGCAGCAGGGGCATTTTCAGTATGAATTACTTGGCGGGACATCGTGTTCTCCTATTATATTCACCATCAATCATAGCCTAGATTGGCATTAAAATGTGTGGATTTAAACAATTAACTCGCAATCGATGTTTCCGCAATGCTCACTGGTTGAGCCAATCGACTGATACGTGGGAAGCCAAAATGCATGCGTAGATCGCGAATGATTTTTGCAATTTGCTTACGGTTGTGTACCACAACATTGACATAAGTCTTGTCGTCTTGATTACGTACCATTTCGACCCCGATTTTTTCTTTACGACATTGGTAAATCAGGTCGGAAATTTGTTCGTCATCCATGGCCATGTTAATCAATAAATATGCAGTGAAACTAATTTCTTCTTCATTCTCATTGGTCCATTGCAACGGCATGATGTTTTCAGGGTGTAGATGTTGTTCATGCAGCAGATTGTGGCAACGTGCACGATGCACAATAAGGCCGCGGCGTGATAAATGTCCTTGAATTGGGTCACCCAACACGGGGTTACAGCAATGTGCGTATTTGACATCGACACCTTCAGTACCTTGAATGAGTCGGTCAGATTCCTGTGCACTTTGGTCATGCGCAAACAAATGATTTGCGACCAACTGCGGCAGTAAATCGCCCACGGCAATTTGCTCAAAGAGTTGGTCTTTATTTTCGATATGTCGCCACTGTAAAAGCTCTAACCAGTCTGATTCGGTTAAATCTTTAATGGATACATTAAATAGTTTTAAAGCACGATTTAAAGCTTGTTGTCCAACGAGGCGTTGTTCTTCGATGTCTTGCTCACGCAGTATATTTTGTAGGGCACGGCGGGCTTTTTGTGTATTGACGAAGCTGAGCCAATCCGGGTTTGGAGTGGCCAAGACATCGGTTATAATTTCAATCACCTGACCACTGTGCAATGGCGTAGAAAGTGGTTTGGTTTCCCCATTGATTTTCGCACCTACCGCATGGTTCCCTAAAAATAAGCTAGCAGAGTAGGCAAAATCGACTACCGTTGCACCTTGTGGTAACTCGTGTAGATGACCTTGTGGTGTATACACCCAAATTTTCTCTTGGTGTAAATAATCGAGCAGTTCGCTAAAAGTGGTTTTGGCACAGGCACCATCGATCAAGACATTTAAGTTCTGCATCGAGGCTTGAATCGCAGAGCGGCAAGCTTGCGGAGCACTGTCGCCTAGGACCACACCAAAACGCGCAGCTTTACGCATCAGTTCGGTTTGAATGGTGACTGATAAGGTTGTGTTTTCACCTTTTAAGCGCAGCAGCAGTGATTGGTTACCACCTGGGAGTGGTTTACGAATATGGTCTGCAAAATGTAAAACTTGAAAACTCTCTCGCAACACATCGGCTAAGCGGTCACAGTCAGCAATGCTATTTAGAATAATTTCAAAGGCATGACTATGCGTAAGTTCATGCAGATCAATGTCATTTTTTACAAAGTGGCGTAGCAGTTCGATATTGTTATTTTTCTTTTTAATTCGACCTGAAATTTGATGGGCTTTTAATAGTTCGGTCAGATTGTTTTCCCATTTGCTTTGATATTCACAGCGTTTGGGTTTGGTTTGCAGGAGGGCTTCTTGGACATTGTTATACATGTCGAGATCAAGGTTTTGATAACACAAATGTTCGAGGTTATCGCCCATCTCATTCATACCAACAATACGTGCCATCGGGACAAAAATATCAAAGGTTTCTTGGGCAATACGCGCACGCTTATCGGGGCGTAGTGCATCCAAGGTAGTCATATTGTGATAGCGATCAGCCAGTTTAATAATAATGACACGTGGGTCTTGTAGTGTGGCTTGCAGAATTTTTCGGAAAGAAGCGGCTTTGTTATATTCTTTATCGCTGGATTGGCTGAGTTTGGTGACGCCATCGACCAGTTCTGCGACGGTTTTGCCAAATTTTTCTGCTATATCTTCTTTGCTAAAATCTGTGTCTTCAATGACATCATGTAAAAGTGCCGCCATCAGGGTTTCGGCATCTAGACGCATATGCGCTAAAATACAACTTACCGCAATCGGGTGTAAAATATAGGGTTCGCCACTTTTACGGGTAATACCATCATGGGCAATATCCGCATAATCACAGGCCGCAAGCACTCGCTCGACGTCGCTTTCAGTTAAGTAAGCATCGATAATAGTTTTGAGCTGTTGTTTAGCTTGGCTGACCGTTGGGCCTGGCATAAAACACCTTTAAGACGTAGCAATGACAAGAAAATTTTACAGATCCTCTAATGAAAAACATATTGCATCAGTTGTCAATTTATTCATTGAGAGAAAAGCAAAAAAGACACACCTAAACCACGATGAATCCTATCTTCTAGTTATAACGTGTATTGCACAAATATAAAAGTTATCCAATAAAAAAGCCTAGTTAAAAACTAGGCTTTTAAACGATAAATTTTTCTTATTGGAAAGAAAAATTATCTAAATTCAAATTGTTTGCAGACAGTGCAAGATCAAGACTTGAAGTTTGGTAGTCTTGTTCACGTTGTTTCAAAATATCTTTAGAAACATGACCAGCTGCAATTTCACGTAATGCAACTACAGTCGGTTTGTCATTGTCCCACTCAACAGTAGGTTCAATGCCTTGACGTGCCAATTGACGCGCGCGTTTGCTTGCCACTAGTACAAGCTCAAAGCGGTTGTCTACATGGTCTAAACAATCTTCAACGGTTACGCGTGCCATAAGAGTTCTCGTTACAAAGGCTAAAATTAAATAGACTGTGCAGTATAAGGTGCTTTGTCTGTAGACTCAAGTTTTAATCACTTTTCAACTGGGGTGATCAGCTCAGAAATCATTTTCTGATGACGGCTCGCTTGCTGCGTAATGACTAAACGATTGGCAATAATCACAGACTCAAGATCGTGCAATGCCTTATTAAAATCATCATTAATAATGACATAGTCGAAGTTAACATATTGTTGCATGTCTTCAACTGCACAGCCTAAACGCCGCTCAATCACTTCAACCGAGTCTGTGCCACGGTTAGACAGACGTTGACGCAGATCAAACTGGCTTGGTGGTAAAATGAAAATTTGTTTAGAGTCAGGAAAAAGCTTACGAACTTGCTGTGCGCCTTGCCAGTCAATTTCCAGTAGGACATCATGACCTTTCGCCAGTTGTTCTTTTACGGTGGCTTGAGCTGTGCCGTAGTAATTACCAAAGACTTCGGCATATTCAATAAAACCACCTTGTTCAACCAAGGCCAAAAATGAGTCTTTTTCGGTAAAATGGTAATGTACACCATCAAGTTCGCCGGGACGTTGCCCACGTGTAGTATGAGAAACAGAAACGTGAAGATTCGTTACACGGTCAAGGAGGGCTTTTACGAGGGATGTTTTGCCTGTTCCTGAAGCTGCAGAAACGACAAACAAGAGACCCGACATGATATTTTTCCTGATATGATAAAATATCTTCTCTATTTTAGAGCAGACAAGGTTTAAACGAAATAGCAAGGCGTCACTTTGTTTGCATTTATTTTATTAGTTTCCGCTGATTGAAAAGTGGTATCGAGGAACATATGGAAATTGTATTGGCCAATCCACGTGGTTTTTGTGCAGGTGTTGACCGTGCGATTGCCATCGTAAATCGTGCGCTTGAGTGTTTTAATCCACCCATTTATGTACGACATGAAGTGGTACACAATAAATTTGTCGTAGACGATTTACGTCAACGTGGCGCAATTTTTGTCGATGAATTGGATGAAGTACCTGATGACAATATTGTAATTTTTAGTGCGCATGGGGTCTCTAAAGCGGTACAAATCGAAGCCGAACGTCGTGGTTTAAAGGTTTTTGATGCAACTTGTCCATTGGTGACCAAGGTTCATATTGAAGTTACAAAATATGCCCGTGAGGGGGTTGAGGCTATCTTAATTGGTCATGAAGGCCACCCTGAAGTTGAAGGTACCATGGGGCAATATGACCTGAAAAATGGTGGTGCGATTTATTTGGTTGAAGATGAGCAAGACGTGGCTGAGCTTCAAGTGCATCATCCTGAGCGCGTGGCTTTTGTTACTCAAACCACCTTATCGATCGACGATACTGCAAAAGTGATTGATGCGTTACGCGCGAAATTTCCTGAGATTCAAGGGCCGCGTAAAGATGACATTTGTTATGCGACTCAAAACCGTCAAGATGCGGTGCGTGATTTAGCAACCCAATGTGATGTGGTATTGGTGGTCGGTTCACCAAACTCATCGAATTCGAATCGTTTACGAGAATTGGCCGAGCGAATGGGTAAAGCCGCTTATTTGGTCGATAATGCAGATGAACTTCAACAAGCGTGGTTTGAAAATATCGCCAAGGTTGGCGTCACAGCGGGTGCATCTGCACCTGAAATTTTAATTAAGCAAGTGATTAAACGATTACAAGACTGGGGTGCAACACCACCAAAAGAGCTTGCTGGAACGGAAGAAAATATTACCTTTAGTTTGCCAAAAGAGTTACGTATTGCGGTAACTCAAGCCTAAAAGGTGGATTGGTTAACATTCTAATTTTATTGAAAAATTGACAGATGATTGTAAATTGGCAATCATCTGTTTTTTTATGCCTTTTATCCTGTATTGTGCTGATTGTGTAAAGAATTAGAATATGATTTTAAATAGGGTAAAGTTTTGTTGCCTTGGGGGAGGGAGTATGCAAAATAAACATAAAGGGTTCACCTTAATTGAGCTGATGGTGACGATTGCTGTTATGGCAATTATCGCGATGATGGCTGCTCCTTCTTTCGGGGATATGTTACAGCGCCAAAATTTAAATAAAAGTACAAAAGAATTGGTTGCTACTTTAAATCAGGCAAGGGCAAAAGCTGCTTTAGAGCGCAGAGAAATTACAGTTGAATTATTGTCTGCGGATGAAAATACTGACGATACGTTGAATTGGATGCCAGTCGGTAAGTCCAGTTTAAAGACTGGTCGTGCGACAGAAATAGTTTTTATGCCGACAGGCCTTGTGAAAGATCCAGCAGCAAATCAAATTATTGCCACAGATACGAGTTTTGAAATTTGTGATGCATCTTCTGATCCTAAATATTCCAGAATGGTCATGATATCTAAAATGGGGGCGATCCAGCAGATCGTTGAAGGGGATTGTTCATGATAACTATAAAAAAGCAAGCAGGTGTTGGGTTAATAGAAGTATTGGTTGCCTTGCTTATTCTTGCAGTTGGTGTGCTTGGTTTTGTAGCGTTGCAATATCGAGCAATTGAGGCATCTAGTGAGGGGGCTAACCGTGTACAAGCAATTAATTTGGCACGTGATTTAGCTGAGAAAATTCGTGTTAATCGTGACCAGTTGGGTGTGTATGCTACGGCTATTGCGGGAAATGCGACCAATATCACCAATCCGAATTGTTACACAGCATTTTGTACGCCAACACAAATGGCACGTTTTGATGCTGCACTTACAAATTTATCTGCTCAACGAGTGGGGATGACAGTCAATATGTTTGCTTGCCCAGAGGTGAGTAATGGGCGGAGATGCATTTATGTTGCATGGGGGGACACTGCGGCAACCAATGCGGATGGTTTAAATAACTGTACCACAGCGGGTGCTTACCGTGATGAATCGACTTGTGTAGTCATGGAGGCCTACTAATGAAAATACAAAAAGGCTTTACACTTATTGAACTCATGATTGCTCTAGCTCTTGGGCTGATTGTGGTTGCAGCAGCAGCAATGTTGTTTTTGACAGGGGTGAAAAGTAGTCAAGTACAACAAGGAATGGCGGATTTACAAGACAATGCAAATTTTGGGCTTAACTATATAACTCAGGATCTTAGATTAGCCAATCTGAATACTGTTGAAGCTGCGATGAATGATGCCTTACTTCATGGAGGTGTTGTTTTGAGTCAATCCAATCTGCCTACAGGAATTCAAGCCGATGTGGATGATGTTTTATTAAGCCGAAGTAATGGTGATGCAGTTGGTAGCGATAATGAGTGGACTGGTGCATCGAATGTAACTCAAAATAGTGATCAACTCGTAATTCAGTATAAACCTGCACAAACAGGTGGTTTTGATTGCGAAGGGCGTGAAATCACGACAGTAGATCGTATTGTTATTCAGCGTTATTTTTTGCGAATAGATGCAAATGCTGGAGCTGGAGAAGCGAACCCTTTAGCTTTAGTATGTGATGCTGGTAACTATAGTGACACCAATCTTGCTCGTTATGGTGATGCTGGTGAAATCATTATGAAACGCGTTGATCATTTTCGTGTATTGCTTAATGTAAGTAATGCTACTGGTAACCGTCGATATATCGGTATTCACGAATATATGGCATTGACAGGGACTAAACCGCGTATTTTAGGAGTGAGTTTAGGTGTGCTCGCACGCTCAGGCCAGTCAACAGGCCAAGAAGCATCGACAGCACAAAACAATGCTTTTGTGGTGTTAGACCAAGATGTGGCAATTGGAGAAAATGGTAATCCTCAAGGATTTATCCGTCAGGTCGTGACTCAAGAGGTTGCAATACGTAACGCGCTGGGGGAGAGAGAGTGATGATTAGACAACAACATGGCTCGACACTCATCGTCGTATTAATCCTTTTATTGGCGATCACTATTATTGGTACATTGGCTATTCGTCAAAGTATGGTGTCATTAAATATTGCGACCAATAGCCAAGCTCAACAACTCATGATCCAAAACTCTGATGCTGCAACGTTTAACGTTGAAGATACAAATAATTTATTACGCAGTTTAGCAGCTGATGGCATGTTTGGGTTTATTAGGGGCCCTGAAAACAAAGGTAAAGAGTTAGTATTTTGTTATAGAGGCAGTCGAGCTCAATTCTTTACTTTGTCGCAAGCGAGCATGGTCTATGTGAATGATAGTGGAAATATTGTGAATACGGATCAAGGAGTAAGTGGCTTCTGTCGAACAGGAGCGAATAATGCAAACTTTTTTACCAGCGAACGTAGAGCTGTCATGACCCAAGTATCTGTGAGTTTTACAAATTCGGTATCATCTACCCCATTCCAAGACTCAGTTCGTGGTACGGATGAAGAACTATCTAAAATTCAAAAAACAGATCGCGTGATTGTGAATACGACTTCACTGATGCCTGCACTTACTTCAGCAGATACAGATGATATTGATGACTGTTTAGATAGTCATATTAGTAATAGTTCGACGAATGGTGTAGCAAATTGTCTATCGGATTTAAATGTGCCTTTTACAACACATGTCACTGAATATACGTTAGGTCAGGCATTTCTTTAAGGGTGAATGAAATGAAAATTAGAAATATAGAACAACTTATAGCTCATCCTTTAAAGAAAGCATTGGCTATGAGCTTATCAGCTCTTATGACAGGATTTGTGTTTAGTGCAACTGCTTCATATGCGAGTGATATTGAGATTTATCAAGAAGCACGCTCAGGAAATATCTCTTTGATGTTTGTTTTAGATATTTCGGGAAGTATGGATTATCATGATGCAAATAACATTGAATATACAAGTTGTAGCAGCAGTAACCGTAGAACCGAAAGCTTTAGTGAAAATGGGATATCGTATACAAAAGTAGGATGTAGACGAGAAAGTAGAACCTACTATTTTAAAAGAGTTCTAGTGTCTGGAAATTGGAGATATTTGTCTTGTGGGATAGATGGTTCTGTAAACATTTCAGACTGTACATTACAAACAACGAGAACATCAGCACCGTCTGGATACTATACGCAAGATATTTCTGGAAATATATTTTATTACTCTAGTTCAGGTAATGCAGTTTTTTGGGATCGTTTAACTTTGGTTAAAGATGCAATGTATCAACTTTTATATGGTGCTAATGCCATTGGTAAAGATAAATTTTTTGGATTGACAACCTATTCAATTAATGGCGATGGTACTCGTGGACAAGTTCGTATTCCTGTTCAAAGGTTAGGTTTAGATACTGAAACAACCTTAGCTTCTGAAACACATCGTAAAAGCCTAATGACAGAAGTAGCGAATCTTGAGGCTAATGGCGGTACACCAACAGCGAATGCGTATGCAGAAGCTGCTGCGTATATGTTGGGTACATCTACTTCAAATCGTAATAGATATGCATATTATAATAGTTATTGGTATGAGTGTAGTGGGCTTACTGGTTCTACTTGTACTTATAATGGTAATCGTTATTCATCGGTTGCTCGAACTTATGGGGCGCAATCGTGTAATTTAGCCGCAAGTAATGGTTCTTTTTCTGCAACATGTTATTATTCTGCGACTAATTCGGCATCTGGACAATATGCTGCGGGTAGTGGCGTATTAGCAACTGATTACTCAAAATATAAAATGCCAACCTCTTTATCTGCACAGTTAGAGCCAGATGCAGAGACTAAGCAGTGTAGTGGTCAAGGTATTTATGTACTAACCGATGGTGTGCCAAATGGGAATAATTCGGCACAGAGTTTAATGCAAACTGCGTTAGCTGGAAGTAGTGCGTTTACCTGTTCTGATTCAAGCGGTGGATGGGATTGTGTAGAAAAATTTAGTACGCGTATCTTGAATCAAACAACCAATGCTAACCCACGCGATTTAAAACTCAAAACAGCTGTTGTTGGATTTGGCTCAGCTTATAACTCAATCCCTTCTTATAATAAAAACTTATCTGAAGAAGAAAATATCGCATTACTAGGCACGGTGAATGATGATAATAACGAAAAACGTGCAGCACGTTGGGGTATTCGCGGTCAAGGTGGTTGGTATGCGGGGACAAGTTCTCAAGACGTTATTGATAGCGTAAATGACTTTATTAATAACTTGTCAACAGAAATTCCAGCTGTAACAACTGGAACATCAACGATCCCAAATGATCAATTAAATCCTGCTGCATTGCAAAATTATGCGTATTATCCACAGTTCCAACCAACCCCTGATAAGAGCTATCAATTATGGGCGGGTAACCTGAAAAAGTATAAAGTTACTAGTACAGGTACGTTGGTCGATAAAAACGATGATATTTTTGTCAATAGCCAAGGTAAAATTGGTGATAACTACGATTTATGGTCTGCCGATGCAGTTACGGGTGTAAATCAGGATGATGAATCCATTCTTGGTAGCAGTAAAAATAGATTGGTTGGTGGTGTCAAATCACGGTTAAAACTACGTTCAAATACGAATGGTGCAATACAGCGCAAAATATTAACCGACAGACCTGCAACAGCAACAAATAATGAATATTTGGACGCAACTACATTAAGAGCGTTGGATTTAACTTTGGTCAATAGTACTGATCCAGCTAGAGGATATTTATTATCATTGCTTGGTTATCGTGTAAATGCCAAACAACCTCAAACCATTACAAATACGTCGATTGCTCAAGCGGAGGAGTTGCGTCAGGTAGGTGCTGTAATGCATTCTTCGCCATTGCTTCTTACAAATCAAGGGAAAGTGACATATGAAAATGGTGTTCTCGGTTCTGAAGAGCGAGATGACTATATTTTATTTGGAACCACGCAAGGTGTTTTGCATATAGTTGATGCAGATACTGGAGAAGAAAAATTCGCATTTTTACCGAATAGTATGGTGGAAAACCAAAAGGATGCATTGTTAAACTTTGATACCACGATTGGTGGAATGGATAAGTTGTATTATGGGGTTGATGGGCCTTGGACTTCTTATACTGAATATGTCAATGCGGCAGATGATATGTTAACTGTTGGGGCGGGTTTAAATAGTCGATCAGGTAAACAGATTGTTTATGGTGGTTTACGTATGGGAGGACGTAATTATTATGCGTTGGACTTAGCTGATATCAATAATCCAACACTTAAATTTACTATAACCCCGCCTGCATTAAGTCAGTGTTCGAGTGCGAATCCACTTGCGTGTATGGGGCAAAGTTGGTCTAAGCCTACATTGACTTGGATTAATTGGAAAGGAACCAAAAAACTCGTCATGCTAGTAGGTGGAGGTTATGATGCTGAAGGGTTACCAACATCCATTACTAGTATGCCAGAGACGACAGCGGCAGAGCGTGCAGCGAAACAAGCAAAAATCAAATATTACCGTGGTTATGAATATAATGACTATGCTCAAACCAATAAGATTGGTTCTGGTGTGTATATGTTTGATGCGCTTGATGGTAGTTTATTGTGGTGGGCGAGTGCGAATGCAACAGTGCATACATCACCAACAACAGCAAACCCTGGCCCGACTTATGCTCCAACGACTGGTACAGCCAGTTCTTATGATGTGGACATGAAATATAGTGTGGTGAGTCAGATTAAAGCTGTAGATCGAGACTCTGATGGATTAACTGATCACTTATACTTTGGTGACTTAGGTGGTCAAGTTTGGCGTATCGATTTAAATAATAAAGCTGGTACCAACACAGCATTATTTGCCAAACAGCCTACAAGAGTTCTTAATTTAAACAATGGCATATATAGTCCACGTTTCTACGAAATGCCTAGTTTCTCCACATATTCAGAAGGTGGAACAATTTTTGGTGTTGTATCAATTGGTAGTGGAAACCGAAGTCAACCTCTCGCGGAATATAGTACAAGTACCAATTATAAACACGATGGTGTTTTTAACTTATATGATAAAGACGTAGCCAGAAGTGATTTATTTAATTTGACGAGTTCGAATGCATATGTTGTTACAGCAACAGGGACAGCTCCTAATAAATTAAATACATTAGGTGTAACGTTGTTGAATGAGAGTGGTAATGTTGGAAACACTCTTATTAATCAACTCGTTGCACTTGATAATACCAATAGATTTGCTATTACCTCTTATAGAGCGCCTTATGACTTAACTCAGGGTTGGTACTACTTATTTAAGTCCACTTTAGTACAGAGTGAGAAGGTGATGTCTACACCATTGGTTATCAATAATGACATGTTTGTAACCACTTTTGATGGAAGTCGAAATGGAATGTCTGGAGATTGTGGAGCTGGTGTAAAGGGTGAAAGCTTCATGACTTTATTCTGTATGCCGTATGGGCAATGTAATGGTGGAACATCTACTTCTTATAGGCTAAGTATGGGAGCAGGTATCGTCGGTGGTGCTGTTGGTGCAGGTGATGGTAGTGGGATGCAACGACTTATTGTTGCAAACGTAGATACATCAGGGGTTACGGGCAATGCTATTTTAGATAAACGTTACAATACTGGGAATAAACTGATTCCTCAGCGTTGGTACGATCGACGTTAATTTAAGGAGGAACTATGAAAAAAATAATAAAGTCCTCTGGATTTACATTGATTGAACTAATGGTTGTTGTAGTAATTGTTTCGATTTTCGCAGCAATTGCTATACCGTCATATCAAGAGTATGTACGACGCGCGGTAGCCAGTCAGGCACAACAAGAGATACAGCGATTAGCTACTTTGTTAGATCGGCATAAAGCGCGTAATTTTAGTTATCGAGGATTTACGACGACAAGTGCAGTATTACCCGTGGGAGCAACTGGCTCTGCGATTAAATATACATTAACGATCAGAGATGGAAATGATCCAGATTTGGAGTTAACAGATGAGGATGCGGCAGGTCGGAATTGGGCAATTCAAGCTTTGAGTTCAGACGATAAAAATTATACGATGCTACTTACAAGTACAGGGGTGCGTTGTAAGAATAAAACTACAGCAAATGTTGATTTTGAGAGTTGTGGCAGTACCGCGAATGGTAGTGAGGAGTGGTAAATGAATAAAGGATTTACGCTTATTGAACTTATGATTGTAGTTGCAATTATTGGTATCTTGGCTGCTATCACCTATCCATCTTATCAAGAGCATGTACGAAAAACAAAGCGTGTAGAAGCTCAGGCTGAACTGGTTGCTCTAGCTAACCAAATTCAGCGTTATAAAGTATCCAACTTTAGGTTTTTATTGGCGAATGGTAACCCGATCACATTGGGAACATTAGGTTATACACTCAATGCAAACAATAATCTTGAAATTCCTCAAGATAGTGATCCATTGTATGAAGTATCTTTAACAAATGTTGCAGCAAATACATGGACATTAACAGCTACTCCTATTGATGGAACCATTCAGGAAAATGATGGGGTTAGTATTTTAAATCACCGCGGAGAAAAATGCTGGACCAAAGGTGCATCGACTTGTGCCCTAAGTGGCACATCCAACTGGGACGGCAAATAAAACCCAAATTCAAAATTGTGGATAAACAAATTTTAATCTTTCCTTCACAGCAAAGATAACGTAAAATATTGCCCTCTATGAAAGGGGTTTGAAATGTTCCGGTGGTCGGGGCAGGGATAATCCGTAAAAACTATAAGGTTGTATCATGGTAGTTATTCGTCTTGCACGCGGTGGTGCTAAAAAACGTCCGTTCTATCAAGTTATTGTAACTGATAGCCGTAATGCACGTGACGGTCGTTTCATCGAACGTATTGGTTTCTTCAACCCAACAGCTCAAGGTAAAGCAGAAAAACTTCGTTTAGATGCTGACCGTTTTGCACACTGGGTTGCTCAAGGTGCTCAACCATCTGAACGTGTTGCTTCTTTAGCTGCTCAAGCTAAGAAAGCTGCAGCTACTGCATAATTTTTGCTAATTAAGTAGTAGGTAGCCCATGACACCAACACAGAATGTTCCCGAAGATCGTATTCAGATTGGACAGTTACGTTCAGCATATGGATTAAATGGGTGGCTCTGGATCTATTCCAATACAGAACCAATGAGCAATATCTTTGACTATCTGCCTTGGTACATTGAAACCAAAGCAGGTTGGCAAACCATAGATGTAAAACGTTGGAAACCGCATGGCAAAGGCTTAGTTGTTTCGCTAAAAGGCGTGATTGATCGCACTGCAGCAGATAACCTAGTTGGCGCAAATGTCTGGATTTCAAAAGCACAACTTCCTAAAGCAGGAATGGATGAGTTTTACTGGTCAGATTTGAAAGGCTTAACAGTGTTAGGTTTGGATGATGAAGAACAAGAAGTAAATCTCGGAAAAATCCATGAAATGTTTGAGACAGGTGCCAATGATGTGATGGTGGTTCACGCAACACCAGACAGTGTTGATGCTGAAGAACGCATGATTCCATGGCATAAAGATGTGGTGCAACGCGTTGATCTCGAAGCTGGTCGTATTTACGTCAATTGGGGCGTAGACTACTAACACTTTTTGGAAATAAGGGAGTCTGCGATGTTTTTTGCAGTCATTACGCTTTTTCCTGAAATGTTTGAAGCGATTACAGCCTACGGTATTAGCGGGCGCGCAGCAAAACGTGATTTGATGCAAATTCATTGCATTAATCCTCGCGATTTTGCGACGGGCAACTACAAACGGGTGGATGAACGTCCATTCGGTGGTGGTCCGGGTATGGTGATGATGGCGGAGCCTTTGGCACAAGCAATCCACCGTGCCAAAGAGCTTGCAAATGAAGCAGGCGCAGTTCAGGTTCCTGTGGTGTATATGTCACCGCAAGGAAAAACCTTAAACGAAACTGCAGTACAAGACTTCGTTCAATATGACGGATTGATTGTACTGTGTGGGCGTTATGAGGGGGTCGATGAACGTTTGATCCAGCAATATGTTGATCAGGAATGGTCAATTGGTGATTATGTTTTGTCGGGTGGTGAACTGCCAGCGATGGTTTTATTAGACAGTATTATCCGGAGGCTTCCGGGGGCGATGTCTGATGAACAATCCCATGTGCAAGACTCCTTTGTGGATGGTCTGTTAGACTGCCCACAATATACCAAGCCTGACCAGTTTGAAGGTTTGGATGTGCCTGAGGTACTTAAATCAGGTCATCATGCAAACATTGAAAAATGGCGGTTTTTGCAGCGTTATCAGCGAACACTTGAACGTCGACCTGAACTGGTCGAACAAGTAGAATTGACCAAGCAGCAAAAAAAATGGCTGAAAGATTTGTAAGACATTGCTGAGAAATTGGTGCTGTCTTCGAAAACGGTACTTAAATTGAGTTTAAGTATTCTTTAATAGGCTCTTTAAAGTTGAGATGGTCAACTTTAAAGGGAAAGATAATCGGGTCTATGCGCTTTAGCCTCTAGCCCCCGCGATGATCAGACCTCTTCTGACTCGCATTATTGGAGATACCCCATGAGCGGTAAGCATCCTTTAGTTCAAGTAATTGAAAATGCACAATTGAAACAAGACATCCCTGCTTTCGCACCAGGTGATACAGTGATTGTTTCTGTAAAAGTTAAAGAGGGCGACCGTGAGCGTCTTCAGGCTTTTGAAGGTGTTGTAATTGCGAAGAAAAACCGTGGTTTGAACTCTGCGTTCACAGTACGTAAAATTTCTAGCGGTGTTGGTGTTGAGCGTGTATTCCAAACTCACTCTCCAATCGTAGCTAAAGTTGAAGTGAAACGTCGTGGTGATGTTCGTCGCGCTAAACTTTACTACCTACGCGAATTGTCTGGTAAAGCTGCACGTATTCGTGAAAAGTTACCAGCTCGTAAAGTTAAAGCTTAAGTTTAAGTTTTATACGAGTAAAAAAATGCGCCCAATGGCGCATTTTTTATGCCTAAATTTTAGAGTCCTTGAAGCTTCAAACGGTTGGCGTGTTGTCGATAAACATCCACAGGGTCCGGAGCAAAAATAGAACGTAGTCCAAAGAACTGGTTAATCACATCTAAATGGTTCCAATTATAGTTATCGCGCACGGTCTTGCCATACTTGGCACTACAACGTGAGACTAAGCCATCATTATCATTAGGCGCTTGCATGAGTAAGCCTGTCGCACCCAATAATGAGTCTGGATCAAGAATATTGGTTAATGTTGAGTTGCCAGAGAAAGAGTAAAAATAAACTCCATTTTCTTTCGCTAAGCCTTCACCACAGCTTGTTTTTGGCATACCCAGTGGATATTTCTGTGCAAAAGCTTTAGACCCAGCTTGACTTAAGCTTTTACCCGCACCGAGTGCATCATGTGGAAGTAATTTCGGATTTTGCTGTTGTGCCCAAACAATAGCTTTGGACCCAAAGTTGATTAAGCCTACCAGCGATTGTTCTAGCGGCGTACCTTGGGCGGAAATAATCAAATCCGCCACAGGAGAGCCTTTTAAAGGGCTAGAAATGGCTGTTGCAGACGCGATTTTATTGGGCATAACATTTGAGACATAGACAATACTATGTCCGCCGTGACTATGACCAAGCAAATTGACTTTGGGTGCTCCTGTAATCGCTAAGATTTCATCAACTTGTTGCAGCAGTTGTTCACCACGAACTTCAGATGTGTTGAATGGAGAAACGCGTGTTGCCCATGCGTTTGCACCGTTACGGGCTAAATCTGGCAAGATTTGATACCAGTAATCCACACCAAGTTCATCGGTTCCTGCTCGAATCCAGCCACCCATACCATGTGCAAAAACCAAAGGGTATTTGGTCTTTGCATAATTAGAGGCAACGTAGTTTGATTTAATTTGTGAAGCAGCTGCTTGCGTTTGTGTAGCAGCAAGTGCGCAGGTCAACAGCAGTCCAGCTATCAATAATCCATATTTCATTGATCATCCTCGTTTTTTATTTTTTATGACGACAATTTAAGTTGTCAAAATGAGTATAAAGGTGAGGGAGGAGGAGCGTAGAGAAATCCGATTAAATTAAATACAGTTTGTAACTGGATAATTCTAGGAGGCATCCCTCCGAAACGTTAAAGATTCGAAGGGAAAAATAGAACTAGAGTCCTTGAAGTTTTAAGCGATTGGCATGTTGGCGATAGACATCAACAGGGTCTGCGCTAAATAGTCCACGTAGCCCCATAACTTGGTTGACCTCATCTAAATGGTTCCAGTCATAGTTATCACGGATGACTTTACCGAAGTGTGTACTACAGCGTGCCACCAAACCATCATTGTCTAAATGGCCATAGGCTAAAGGCCCTAACAGTGAGATCGCACTGTCTGCAACATCGAGAATGTTCGTGACTTGAGATGTGCCTGTCCACGAATAGTAATACACGCCATTGCTGGATATTGCTCCGCTCTTGTTACAGTCTGAAGCCAGTGCTGTTGTTGGATATTTCTGATTAAAAGCACTGGAGCCTTGCTCGCTAATCGAGGTGAGCGATGCCGTTAAATTGCTTTTTAATGCAGGGTTACTTTGCCCATAAGCAAGCATAGGGCCAATAATATAATCCGCCGCTAGGCTGAGCAGTTGTGTTCCGCCTTGATTGGCAAGAAGCTGGTCTGCCACTTTTGAACCTCTAAATGTTGCTCCCACACCTGTCAGTGAGGCCACATATTGCGGTTTAACTGCTTCTACATAGCGAATGGTTGGTCCACCATGGCTATGCCCAATCAAATTAACTTTGGGCTTGCCTGTCAGGGCGATGACCTCTTCAACTTGTTGTAGTAACTGTTCACCCCGTACTTCAGTTGACTCTAAAGGGGAAATTTGTGCTGCAAAGGTGGTTGCGCCATTTCGAGCCAAGTCGGGTAAAATTTGATACCAGTAATCTAGTCCAAGTTCGGGAACGCCCACTCGGCTGAACCCAAACATGCCATGGGTAAATAGCAATGGATATTTAGTCTGAGCATAATTACTTTTTACGCTTGCAGTCACCGTCTGTAATCCAGCTGTGGCTGTGGTTGCGCTGAGTCCAAGGCTGGTAACCAGACCTACGAGTGACATTGTTTGTATCATTCTTTTCGTTATAAACATTTTTTTCATCCTGAAAAAGTCAAACACGGTATAGCTTTAATCTGCGAACGGAGGTTTTCCTCCTGTGTCATGCGTGGTTTCAAAGGCTCCTAGTCGAAGTTGTTCTTGTGAATTATTAAACTGTTGATCACGTAGTTTTTGAATGGCTTGCTGCTGTGCGTCTTGACTCATGTTGCTTTTGAGAATGCTGTCGCGTTGTTCTAAGTAAGTATTGACCCGAGATTTCCAATGGTTTCGATCTTGGTCGAGTTTTTCTAGGCGTACGGTCGCTTCGGCACCGACAAGATTCTGGCGCATTTGGCGAATTTCTTCTGCAGAACCGCCGCGCGTCTTAATATCTGAGGTCAGTTTACGCAGATCTTCGAGTTTGGAGAGTTGTTCTAGATTTTCTTTCCAATCTTCGGGCAGTTGAGCAAACAGTTCTTTCAGTTTCTGCGCTTTTTGTACTTCAGTCAGGGACTGATCTGCCATGATGCTCATGCGGTCTAAGGTATATTCATGGTAGGTATTTTCAGCGCCAAAGAGACCTTCGATTTCATAGTCGGAAAAGAACTGGCTACGTAGGGTTTTCATCGAAGCAAAAATTTTACGATAGTACTCAGGGTCTTCTTTATTTAGGCTTGGCTCCTTCAGGCTCCCCAATTGCACACGATAACCTAAATAACGAGTCCAAAGGTCTAAAATTTGCTTAAGCGCAGGCTCTTGATAACCTTGCTGGATATAGGCTTTAAAATCTTGCTTGATCTGGTCAATATTTTTTTCACCATATTGAGTAATAAAATATTCAAAACAGTTACGTGTTTGTTCATTTACAACTAAGCGATTACTTTGGTCGAGCACCAGTTGGCAGTTGATTTCGGTGTCCTGTTGGCTGTTGCTGACAAAAGGCAGTCCTGAAGCATGTGGCAAGTCTGACGCTGCGGGTAATAAGCCTGTCGTATTTTGAGCACTAGAGCTAATCGGCCCTTGGTTTGAGCCAACAGTTGCATTGGGTGCGAGCCAAATGAGAAAACCAAGAATGACAACGACGATCACGGCGAAAATGAGCCATAATTTCTTTTTTTGCATATCCTATGCCTAACATCCGTATTGTATTTTTTATTGGGTTCATATGACTGAACTCGATTTATTCTGAAACAAAAGGGCAAATAAACAACAGAAAAGTTGTAAAACTAGACAAGCGGTTGATAGTATTGCGGCAGCTTTAAGACGTGTCTATGTTATGAAATCATCTGCTTCAAAAATCCAGCGCCGTGCAGTGAATGGTGTATTTTTATTGAATAAGCCATTGGGGATCAGTTCAAATGCGGCATTGCAAAAAGTGCGCTGGTTATACCGTGCGCAAAAGGCGGGGCATACAGGAGCGCTTGATCCATTGGCGTCGGGACTGCTGCCGATTTGTTTGGGCGAAGCGACCAAATTTTCGCACTTTTTGTTGGACTCGGTGAAGCGCTATCAAACCACCATTCAGCTGGGTCACAGTACCACCACAGGTGATGTGGAAGGCGAGCAGTTGTTAGAGCAGGCTGTACCTGAGTTAACCGAAGAGTTGATTCAATCCGTTTTGGTTCAATTTATGGGTGATATTCAGCAAGTGCCACCAATGTATTCCGCTTTGAAGAAAGATGGTCGTCCTTTATATGAGTTAGCCCGTAAAGGGATTGAAATTGAGCGTGAAGCCCGTCCGGTTACCATCTCTGCGATTGAGTTGCTTTCATTCACAGCAGACAGTGTCACCCTCGATATTACCTGCTCGAAAGGTACATATATTCGTGTTTTAGGCGAAGATATTGCGAAGGCATTGGGTACTTACGGCCATTTAACTTATTTACACCGCATTAAAACAGGTCATTTTGATCTGATTCCAAGTTATACCATTGAGTATTTGGAAAGTTTGTCTGAACAAGAGCGCGAAGCACTGTTGTTACCTGTGTATGCACCCGTAGATCATTTTCCTAAAGTACAAGTTCCAGAAGGGCGCAGTGAATACTTTAGTCGCGGTATGGAAAGTAATATTGAGCATACAGCGGAAGCGCAGGTCTTGGTTTTCGATGGGGAAAAATGCTTAGGTTTGGCTGAAATTACCGATAAGAAAAGATTGGTTCCAAAGCGAGTTTTAAATCTATAATCGAAATATACCACTCAGTAAAAAAAGGATAAGGCGTGGACATCGACATTATTATCAGTCTGATCTTTTTTGCCTTTTGTGCAGGCGCAATTGACGCTGCCGTTGGCGGTGGTGGACTGATCCAAATTCCCGCTTTGATGAATGCATTTCCGTCGATGGCACCTGCCACTTTATTTGGCACCAACAAATTAGCGGCAGTGGTGGGTACAGCCACTTCCGCCGTTTCCTTTGCCCGCAAAGTTCGCTTTGAATGGAAACTTTTGGCTGTGGTCGCAGTATGTGCTGCTATCAGTTCATTTGGGGGTGCGGCCAGTGTGGCCATGATTCCAAAAGAAGTCCTCCAACCCTTTGTCTTGGTCATGTTGATTGTGATGGCGGTCTATACCCTCATGAAGAAGCAATTTGGGCAAGTGCATATGGCGCAGCGTGTGACGCCTAAAATTTTGCTGTTGGCAGGGATCGGAAGTTTAGCCATTGGCTTTTACGATGGTTTGTTTGGCCCAGGTACGGGCAGCTTCTTTATTTTCTATTTTATTCGCTATTTACGCGTTGATTTTTTGCATGCGGCGGCATTGGCTAAAATTGGCAATGTGATGACCAATCTTGCAGCGCTAAGCTTTTTCATTCCCTCGGGGCATGTGCTCTTTGCTGTAGGAGGCACGATGGCCGTCGCAAATATGATCGGATCTATTTGTGGGGTAAAAATGGCGCTGAAATATGGCAGTGGTTTTATCCGCATTTTATTTCTTATTTTGGTAACTATTTTAATTCTCAGGCTGAGCTATCAAATGTTTTTGATGTAATCGGGCTACACCTTTAAAACTTCATTACAAAAAATGTGCAGTCTGTGACCTCATTTCTTGTTTATTGCATTTATGATCAATACAGCGCACTCAATGCTGTGCCAAGAAGCTTTTCAATAAAAAATGATGTTTTAAGTTGAACGGAACTGGAGCATAGAATGAATATATTTGAAGCCTTAAGAGAAAGTCACGTTATACAACGAAATTTGGCCGAACGACTACTCCAAACTTCAGGGGATACACCTGAGCGCCGTGAGCTATTTGAACGCCTTAAAAATGAATTGTTTGCCCATGCTGTGGCAGAAGACCGTTATTTTTATATCCCTTTAATGATGACTGATTCGGGCCTCAACATTACCCGCCATGCTTTGGCAGAGCACCATAAAATGGATGAGTTATTGGAACAATTGACCGAGACGGAATTCTCAAATCCGGGCTGGTTGGCAATTGCAAAAAAATTATCGGAAACCGTACATCATCACTTACAAGAAGAAGAGCATGGTTTCTTTCAGCAAGCAGGAAAAATTTTACTCGATGCTGAAAAGACTGTACTCGCTAAGCAGTATCAGCAGGAATACAAAAAGTACAAAAAAATTGAAAAAGACAGTTTGGTTTAAGTCTATTTTAAACAAAAGATGGCGAGTGCCATCTTTTGTGATTAAATCGCGTCATCACTTTGCTGTTTGGCTCTAAAGGTAACCCCAACAGAGGCAATCATAATGCAAACCAGCGCCAACGTTTGCCACATGCTAATTTGTTCTTTCAGTAGTAACCAACCTGCCAAGGCTGCTAAAGCCGGTGACAAACTTGAAAGCGTCCCATAGCTGAGTTTACTTAAACGTTTCAAAGCCATGAGGTCTAGAGCATAGGGAATGGTTGTGGCGAGTAGTGCAATCAATAAGGCTTTCGGCCAGTATTCCGTTTGCATCAGCGCTGTTGGGTTATGCGTGGCACTGATGGGCAGAAGCACCAAGGCTGAGATCACAATAGCAATACTAAGAGCATGCATGCCGATATTTTGACGGACGACTTTTTGCCCAAAATAAATATACAGCGCCCAGCAAGCACCCGCTGAAACCGCAAATGCAGCACCTAAGAAAGAGAAGTTGGTTGCATTCGCTTGATGCCACGGCACCATCAGTGCAATGCCTAAAATCGCTAATCCGACCCAGATATAATCACGACGTTGTTTAATCGAGAGTAGCGCTAAAGTTAAAGGACCTAAAAACTCTAAACCGACGGCAATACCTTGCGGCAGTTTACCCAGCGAAGCGTAGAATAAAATATTCATGAGGCATAAGGCTGCCGTGTAGCTGAGTAAATCTTTCCACTTTAAATGCGGTAGGCGTTTCATGATGCTCCATGAGCGGAACATCAGCACAATTAAAATTGCCGCAAAGCACAGTCTAAGGGTCACCACGGTTAGCGGGTCAAGGATGGCAATCAACTGCTTGGCAAAAGAAGCACTGATTTGATAGGACAGCATGGACAAGACCATGAACATCACTGCCATCAGTTGAGAATTAGGCATCATGCACACATCAGGTCATGGTGACCTGTTATTTTAAGAAGGTGGATTAGTATAACGATTCAGCACCCAAGTTGGATGCTGAATAAGTTGATTTTTTAAATGCAACGACATGAATTTAAAAGTAATCGATACAGCCTTTGGATTTAAAAGCTAAATTCAAACACTGAATCACATGGTTTAAACTGCGGCTTGGCGGTTTTTCTGGGCTGTATAAGTACAACCAATAGACGCCATGATAATCACGCTAAGCGCAAGCCACTGTGACCACAATAGTTGCTCGCCTAGAAAGACAAAACCGGATAGTGCTGCGATAGCAGGTTCAAGACTCATGAGCGTCCCAAAACTTAAAGCGGTTAAATTGCGTAGCGCAATCATTTCCAAGCTAAAAGGCAGAGCGCTGGCCAAAACTGCTAAAGCTACGAAATAGATCAGGTTTGAGGGTTCAAACACATTTGTGGGTAAACCACTGAACAGGGCGAGTGGCATTAATATCAGCATGCCGACAAACATACCTAAGCACACGGTATGATTGCCCGAAACACCCGATGGGCGCTGTCCCGCCACGATATACAAGGCCCAACATGCACCTGCACCTAGTGCAAATGCAATCCCAAGAGGATCTAAAGGTTGAGCTGCTTGGTCGAAAGGAAACAGTAAAACCAAGCCTAAAATAGCCAGCCCGACCCAAACAAAGTCAAAGCGTTGTTTGGCATAAAACAGAGCAACACTGAGTGGGCCAATAAACTCAAACGACACTGCAATGCCGAGTGGCAGGCGAGCAATGGATAAATAAAACAATAGGTTCATGCCTGCCAAAGCAAAACCATAGCTGAGAATGGCTTTATATTTGACTTGCTTAAAGTCAACCTGCCAAATTTTAAACAGCACGGCCAAAATGATTGATCCCAACAGCAAGCGCATGGCGGAAACGGTTAAAATGGGAAATTGATCGAACAGCACTTTGGCCAGTGAACCACTACTTTGCAAGCTGAGCATTGCAATCAGCAATAAAAAGGTCGCTTGAAGGTGTGGAGTACTTTTTAGATTTGGCATTATTAGAATACTAGATAGAGAAATGAATACTTGCGAAAAGTAGCGGGGAATGTGCTTGGGTCGCACATAAAATTTTAACAAGTATTCAAAAATAAAAAAACCACAGCTTGGCAGCTGTGGTTTTTAAATAGAGTCGAATTAGAACAATACGCGAACGCGGATTGTGCCTTCAACGTCTTGTAGAGTATCTAAAGCTTCTTGAGATGCGGTTGCGTCTACATCCATCACCAAGTAACCAACATCACCTTTGGTCATTAAAGACTGACCAGAAATGTTGATGCCGTGTTCAGCAAACAAGTTGTTGATTTTTGACAACACGCCTGGCACGTTTTTGTGGATGTGAAGTAAACGGTGTTTGCCTTCGGTCAACGGTAATGCGATTTCTGGGAAGTTCACCGCAGATAAAGTCATACCTTTATCTGAATAAGAAACGAATTTCTCAGCCACTTCTAAACCAATGTTCGCTTGCGCTTCCATGGTCGAACCACCTACGTGCGGGGTTAAGATCACGTTTGGAATATTACGTAGTGGAGAAATGAACTCTTCACCATTGGCTTTTGGTTCTTTCGGGAAAACGTCAACCGCAGCACCAGCAACATGACCTGATTTCAAGGCATCTGCTAAGTCTTCAATCACGACACATGTACCACGTGCAGCATTGATGAAGATTGCACCTTCTTTCATTTGTGCAAATTTTTCTTTGGTCATGAAGTTACGTGTAGATGGAACATCAGGTACATGCAAAGAAACAACATCAGCATTGGCTAAAAGTTCGTTTAAGCTACCGACTTGACGTGCATTACCTAAAGGTAATTTCGTTACTGTGTCGAAGTAGATCACTTTCATACCTAAGCTTTCAGCAAGGACAGAAAGTTGTGAACCGATTGAACCGTAACCGACAATCCCTAAAGTTTTGCCACGAGTTTCGAACGAACCAACAGCTGACTTGTTCCAACCGCCTGCATGTGTATCTGTCGATTTTTCAGGTACACGGCGAAGAAGAAGGATAGCTTCAGCAAGTACAAGTTCAGCCACTGAACGTGTATTTGAGTATGGTGCGTTAAATACTGGAATACCACGAACCATCGCAGCATTTAAGTTCACTTGGTTGGTACCAATACAGAAACAACCAACAGCGATTAATTTATTCGCTGCTTCAAACACTTCTTCAGTGAGTTGTGTACGGGAACGAATACCAATGAAATGTGCATCTTTAATCGCTTCTTTCAACGCTTCACCTTCAAGCGCTGTTTTACGATAATCGATGTTGGTGTATCCGGCAGCATTTAGTGTGTCGATTGCGTTTTGGTGAACGCCTTCTAACAACAAGAAACGAATTTTATCTTTAGGAAGTGAAAGATGTTGGCTCATTACGGCTCCGCTACAAAGGCCAAATTTAGTGGCGATATAATAGCACGTACCGCGCCCGATATACATTTCCTTTATGCGGACTCTGCTGGGTATTTTTAGCCTCTATAGTGCGTAAAAAAGTCTTTTTGGTCTAATTAAACTAATCATTTCAAAGGTATCCTGAATAAAACAGCTTTTTCTGCGGGAAACAGAAAAAATGCCTTATAATATGACTCCGTGAAAATAAGCCAGTTGCACACTGCTGCTTAAATCCTCACGAACTGCCTGAGCCTTAGGGCATGGAAAGACTGAAATGAAGCGCTTTTCATGCAGAGAACCCTAGCGCCACAAACAACTTGTTTACTTCTTGCAAGGTCTGAAAACGATGAATGCTCCAGTCGCTTTAACCCCAGAGTTATTGACCCAATTGACAGCAATTGTAGGTGAAAACCGCATTAAAACCGATGCGGATAGCCTTGAAAATTGGGGACGCGATCATACCAAACATTTTGATCCAAACCCGTCAGTCATCGTTTTTCCATCGAGCACGGAACAAGTGCAAGCGGTTGTGAAACTTGCAAATGAGTTTAATGTTGCGATTACACCATCAGGTGGTCGCACTGGCTTATCTGCCGGTGCAGTCGCTGCCAACGGTGAAATTGTGGTGAGCATGGACAAGATGAACCAAATCTTGGAATTCTTCCCAGCAGACCGTATGGTTCGCGTCCAAGCAGGCGTGGTGACTGAGCAGTTGCAAAACTATGCTGAAGAGCAAGGCATGTATTACCCAGTCGATTTTGCTTCTGCGGGCTCGAGTCAAATTGGTGGAAACATTGGCACCAATGCAGGCGGTATTAAAGTCATTAAATACGGCATGACGCGTAACTGGGTACTCGGTTTAACCGTAGTCACGGGTAAGGGTGATGTGCTTCGTCTAAACAAAGGCATGATCAAAAACGCGACTGGTTATGCGCTGCAACATTTATTCATTGGTGGTGAAGGGACACTAGGCTTAGTGACTGAAGCTGAAATCAAGCTGGAACGCCAACCGCAAGACCTTCAAGTAATGGTATTGGGCGTGCCTGACTTTGATGCTGTGATGCCTGTACTGCATGCTTTCCAAGCAAAAATTGACCTGACTGCATTTGAGTTCTTTGGTGAACTGGCAATGCAAAAAGTGTTGGCACATGGTCATGTACAACGTCCATTTGAAACCGAATGTCCATTCTATGTATTGTTAGAATTTGAAGCGCCATTTGAGCCAATTATGGACAAGGCGATGGAAATTTTTGAGCACTGCATGGAACAAGGCTGGGTACTGGATGGCGTGTTGAGCCAAAGCCTCGATCAAGTGGAAAGCTTATGGCGTTTACGTGAAGACATTTCTGAGTCGATTGCGCCATTTACACCATACAAAAACGATATTTCCGTGTTGATTACACACGTACCTGCATTTATTAAAGAAATTGATACCATTGTGGCAAGCAACTACCCAGACTTTGAAATCTGCTGGTTCGGCCATATTGGTGACGGTAATTTACACTTAAATATTTTAAAACCAGCTGACCTAAGCAAAGACGAATTCTTTGCTAAATGTCAGGTGGTGAATAAATATGTCTTCGAAACCGTGAAAAAATACGATGGTTCAATTTCTGCGGAGCACGGTGTGGGCATGACCAAAAAGCCATACCTTGACTACACCCGTTCGGCGGAAGAAATTGAATATATGAAGGCATTGAAGCAAGTTTTCGATCCAAACGGAATTATGAACCCGGGTAAATTATTCGACCTTTAAGTTCGAATTGAATTTTAAAAGCGCATCCATCGTGATGCGCTTTTTTATGGCTGAAGGAACTGAATTACATTTACTAAATAGTGTAATAGGCCTAAAAAAGGCATGATGGACTGATAAATAATGAATTTTGGGTGGGATTTATGTTGCGTCTTATTTTAGCTTCAGCCGTATGTGTGGGATTATTGTCTGGTTGTGCGACGACCAAAGAGTTAGTAAATAAAGTCGGTTCGTCAGATACGCCGTTGGCTCAGGTACTCAAAGAGCGTCCAGATTTGCGTAATGAGTTGGCTACGGTTGAAATCCGCCAGTACTTTAATACAGTGGAGTCCCCGACTGCGGCAGAAGTCAAAGTGACTGAAACAGGTTTGTTAGATGATTCAGTAAAGTCGGTGCGTACCGTATATAACTTTAAGTTGGTCGATGGTGACTGGGAAAAAACTGCGACGAAAACCTCTTACCAATGTGCGCGCGGTAAAAATACCAAGAACTTCCAAACAGCAAAATGCTCATAATAAATCTTTGATTTATGGTTGAAGCAGATTTTACTTGAGTTTAGTTTAAATCATCTGGTAAATATTAATTTACAAATGAAAATATTAGTCTGAATTGATTGATTTTTTAAATTTTATGTCGTAAAAAAGCTTCCAATTAAAGAGGCTCTTTTATGTCATTAAAAAAAATATTACAAAAACCATGGTTGAGTTCTGCTTCAGTTATTTTAACTGGTCTTTATTATGGAACATTAGACATTTGGGGGGATGACTGGAAATGGATTTCGGAACATAAAGATGTTCATGGATATATCTATAGTACTTTAATGGTTCTAACAATATTTTTTGTTGTGTTTAAATGTGTTGTTGATTTAAAAGAAGAAAAGGTAAAGAAGGATAAAGAAGAGTTACTAAAAAAGTTTCTTATATTTATAAAAAATGTTGTTCATGCTAAAAGGACACGTTTTTTTGATCGTGTTGCTAGAATAGAACCTAATAAAAGATTTAACTTTTTTGATGAAATTACGCATCCGAAAGATCAAATTCGTTTTATCATGACACAAGTTGTAGACTTTTTGGAGTTTTATGGCGTTAATAGGAGTCATGTAGAAATGACGGTATTAGATACTACAAGTGACTCTAATTTATGGGAATATGCTTTAGTACTAGATAGGCAAAAACAATACACAGATCCAAATACTATCATGGCAAATAATTCTTTAGCTAGAAAGGTGATAGATAGTGGTGAGAGTACATTTATTAGTGCTTTAAACGAGGGGGTAAAACAGAATTTATTCTATAAATCAAATAGATCGAATGGTGCTCAAAATATAGGTTCAATATACTGCAAACCTGTTACCTTAAAAATTCAAGATAAAACTTACAAATATGTTTTTACTCTAGTATCATACGGGACTTATTTGTGCTCACCAAATGATCAGCAAGAAGCTAACGAATTTGCAACACTTCTTGATGAAATTGGGGATAGAGTTGAATTAGAGCTGTGTCTTCTAGCGATGAAACAGCATAAAAAATAAATAGTGGGGATATAAAATGGGAAATACTGTTAAAGTTAGAGTTATAGTCTCTAACTCATCTACTACTAAAGATTCATCAAATATTGCTAAAGGGCATAAGCACTTAAGTTTTTTGGCTGGTTACTTTAAGTCAAATAGTTCTACAAAAAAAGAATATAGTTCTGCATCATCATGCTCAGCCAAATAGACTTGTTAAGAACTTCGATTAATAAAATTACACCCACTTTAAGTGGGTGTAATTTTATTAGAAATAAATAATGAAAACCCTTGCTTTTATTCACTCAGAAAGTGCACGTACCGCTGTAGGCGACTTTGCCCCAGTCGTCTCTGTGTTTTCACACTATGAACTGGGAAATTCGGTTTCACCTTTTCTATTGCTCGATCATATAGGCCCGAGTTATTTACAACCAACTCGCTTAAAAAAGGGCGTGAGTGAACATCCGCATCGTGGCTTTGAAACCGTAACCATTGTTTATCAAGGTGAACTCACCCATCAGGACTCTACAGGCAGTGGCGGTGTGATTGGGGCAGGGGATGTACAGTGGATGACAGCAGGGGCTGGAGTACTACACGAAGAAGTATTTAGTGAGGCATTTTCCAAAACAGGTGGGGCATTTGAAATGATCCAACTGTGGGTCAACCTACCAGCCAAAGACAAAATGAATCCTGCACGTTACCAACACTTGAGTCATGAAGCTATTTCAGAAGTTGAGTTGGCGAAAGCTCAAGGAACGGTCAGGGTGATTGCAGGGACTTATCAAAACCAGACAGGGCCTGCTCAAACTCATAGCCCTATGACCGTGCTGGATATTCAGCTTACAGCGGGTACGAAAACAGTTTTACCTGCATTGGAAGACGAAACGACACTGCTGTATATCCGTAGTGGTCGTCTTCAGCTCAATAGCGGAGAAATGATAGAAGCACAGCAGATGGCAGTCATGTCTAATCATGGTGAGCATCTCGAAATACAAGCGGTACAAGACAGTGCTTTTTTATTACTCAGTGGGCAACCTTTAAATGAACCGATTTATGGACGCGGTTATTTTGTCATGAACACCTTCACCGAAGTTTTACAGGCGTATGAGGACTTAAAACAAGGGCATTTTATTGCGCCTAATACAAAACCAAATGCGACAGATGAAACTTAAAAAAGTAACAATACAAACAGATGCAACACTGCTAAAATAGCTTAACTGAGATTTGTCGGTGTCACAGCTCGGTCTATTTTAATAACACCTTTTCTAAAAACGCTTTGTGAATACAGCGTAAAACCAGTGTGCATTTCTCGCACCCATTACATTTTTTATTCAATTTTACAGTGCTTGTCATTGGGCTTAGTCGTCTCTCCCTCCAACGGACTTCGCTCAGGCTTGTACGCATTTTATATGTAGATAACAATGCAAAACGTACAAACTTTAAAGTTAAGCCGTGCCACATTGATGTTTCCTTTGGCATTGGTTTTATTCGAATTTTCGGTCTATATCGGTAACGATTTAGTCCAGCCTGCCATGCTCGCGATTACCCAAGACTTTGGGGTAAGTAGTGCGTGGGCACCATCGTCTATGTCCTTTTATTTACTGGGCGGGGCTTGTGTCGCGTGGCTGCTTGGACCACTCTCAGACCGTTTAGGCCGTAAAAAAGTGTTGCTCGCAGGTGTGGCATTTTTCGTGCTGACCTGCCTCGCGATTTTACTCACTCAAAATATTGAGTCTTTTTTGGCGCTCCGCTTTTTACAAGGCGTGGGGCTATCGATGATTTCTGCGGTGGGTTATGCCGCAGTACAGGAAAGTTTTGAAGAGCGTGATGCCATTAAAGTCATGGCACTCATGGCCAATATTTCTTTGCTGGCACCGCTGCTAGGCCCAGTAGTGGGCGCGTTTATGATTGACCATGTGTCATGGCATTGGGGCTTTATTGGCATCGCCTTTTTGGCTTTTTTAAGTTGGTTTGGTTTAAAAGCCAAAATGCCTGCGACACAGCAGCACCATCCCAAAAAGCCGCTGCGCTATATTTGGGATGATTATAAAACGGTCTATAAAAATAAGACCTTTTTGGCGCTCACCTTTGGCTTACCCATGGTCGCCATGCCGTTGATGTTGTGGATCGCACTTTCACCTGTGATCTTGGTGGAGGAACTTGGCTTGAGCAGTATGCAATACGGCTTAGCGCAGTTCCCCGTCTTGGGCGGTCTCATTCTGGGCAACATTGTGCTGATTAAAGTCATCGACAAAATGGCACTGGGTAAAACTGTGTTACTCGGTTTGCCTTTGATGCTCGTTGGTACGCTGTTGGTGGTGCTCGGCACCATTTTCCAAAGCTATTTCTTGCCGTTACTGATTGTGGGGATGACTTTGGTGAGCTTTGGTGAAGGTATCAGTTTTTCGGTGTTATATCGCTTTGCTTTGATGTCATCGGAAGTGTCCAAAGGGACGGTTGCTGCAGCCGTTTCGGTACTGATGATGTTTACGTTCTTCTTCGTGATTGAACTAGTTCGCGTGGCTTATGTGGCATTTGGTCTTTGGGCCTACAGTTTGGTCTGCCTCATTTTGATTGCACTTTGGTTTAGCTTTCCACGTGCGACCGTGAAAAAAGTGATGCAAAAACGTCTCGAGAGTGGTGTTTACTAAGATTTTATTCGCTGAATTCAGCGAAGTTCACATCATAAAAAAAGCGCGCATTCATTTGAATGGGCGCTTTTTATTACTGCTTTAAAAATCCTTTTTAAAGCCAGTTTTTTAACTCAGGCTTCAGCTTGCTCAGGCTCTAATTTTTTAATTTTGGCATCAAACACAAAAGGCCCAAAAGGTAAGATTGAAGCGATCAAACCTAGAATAAACATCTTCAAAGACCATTTTTGCTTTTCACAGACCACAAACAGCACGATGAGAAACAAGATAAATAATACGCCATGCCCCATACCCACGTATTTGACTAGGATGGGGTTATCAAAGATGTATTTCATTGGCATCGCAACGAATAACAACAGTAAAAAAGAAATCCCTTCTAAAAATCCTACAACACGTAATGTCTGAATGTTCATGGTCAAAAAATCTATGAGAATGAGGCTCGAGTGTACGCAAGAACCAGATAAAAATGAACCACAATACACCCGTACATCATGAAGCTTTTAAAGATCGTCGATGTGTAGTCTGTTTTATTTAATGTCTCGGGCGAGCAGTTCAGTTTTTAACTTCAGCAATTCGGGCAGAGTTTCCAGTAGTAGACTGATTTGTTTGAGTACCAAGTGTAAATTCTGATTCATTGTTTCTTGCGCATTTAAGCGTTTAATCTCGGCCAGTTTCTGCTGGATGTCGAGTTCAGGTAATGCCTGCTGATGGAGCAGTACATGATTCAGCGTATTTTGACACCAGAGCATGAGTTCCAGTACTTGCGTATCCTGCACCAATTCTCGGTGACTTCCCAAAGCAGAAATATAACTGAGTTGACTGTGGCTATATACCAAGTAGCGAAAAGCATGATGCACCAGTTCTGGGTTTGGATTGGGCTCGGTACTGAGACTGGAGATCATGTTCGCCAGTTCAGTTTGGGCATTATGTGCATTACGGCGCGCACTGCGGTAAGCCAGGCTGTTATTTTTGCCATGTTGATATTGCTCACAGATGGCATTGAAATAGTTGAGGGTTGCATCGGATGCTTTTTTAATGGTGTTGGAAATATTGCGGAAGTCCCAATCGGGCCAAATAAAACTTACTGCGAACCAAGCAATGGCACAGCCAATGAGGGTGTCTATAATTCGCGGTAAAATAATGGCATAACCTTCACCTTTTAAATTAAAAATCAGCAGCACCATGAGTGTTGCCATCAGAGTCGCCATGGCATATTTCTTGGAACTGAGATAGAAGAAGCACACGCCAAAAATAATGGTTAGTAGCAGTTGTCCTTCAATACTTGGGACGAAATACAGCAGCGGAATCCCTAAAACAACACCCAAAATAGTGCCCAAGGTTCGCATTTTTAAGCGGCTTTTGGTGGCGAAATAACGCATTTGGCAAACAAATAAACTGGTGAGCAAAATCCAATAGCCATGTTGCGCAAAGGGCAAAAGCGAGATGCCATAACCGACAGCAAAGACAAAGGCGATACGCACCGCATGGCGAAACAGTGCGGATTGGGGAGTGAGATGTTGGTTGAGTTTGAGCCACAGATCATGCCAATCATGAATATCATCATCATATAAGTTGAGGTTATCAATATGCTGTTGATAACGCTGTTCTTGGCGCGATTGTAGTTCGTTGAGGTGCTGAAAACGTTCATGCACACTGTCCAAATTATTTAAAATCAGTTGTAGATTTTTGACTTCAATATTGTGTGGATGATCTCGAATCCAGTCCTGCATGGAACTGTGTAAATTCAGCAACGCCTGAGTGGTCGTTGGATCGGATACATAGGTTTGATTGGCTAAGATACATCGTGCCAAAGCCTGACAGGCAAGGGCTTGCAGCCGAATATTTTTTTGAATACGAAAAATGAGGTCAGTACGGCTAAAGTTTTGATGTAACTGCTCATAGTGTAAATAATTAGAGCTGGCTTGTTCATGAATGTCTTGAACGAGAAAATAGAGGTTGAGCCAATAAATCGTATTTTGGTTGGCACGAGACGCTTTTAGTCGCGTCAGTAGTGAACTTTTGGTGTGATTAAAACTTTGCACCACAGTACTGTTTTGTAAGGATAAATCGTAGAGCAGCGCTTCTACATTGTCTCGATTGTCTGGGTCGAATAGACGTGCTTTTGCGTTGAGCAAATCGGCAACTTGATTAAAACAGCGGGCTAAGTTGTCCTGAACGGCCAAGGTGGGTTTAAGGATATAAAACACAATGGCGGTACAGCCATACCACAATGCCCCTAAGACAAAACAACTGGGTTGAAAGTACCACACCGAATATTCACCTAGGCCAAACATACTGTATAGGGAAAGTAGAATGGTGCCAAAGCTCATTGCTGCATAGCGTTGCCCCAGTGCCCCCAGTAAAATAAAACAAGCACTAGACAGTGATAAATATAAGATGAAAAAGAATTTATAAGGATGTAAAAAATCTAAAATGCTACTAACACTAAAGAACAAGATACAGACATAGGCAAGGTTTCTGAGACGAATGCTGAGTCGGTCGTCGAAGTCAGTCAAGGCCGTTGCAATTGCGCCTAATGTGGTCGGAACGATGAGCTGTTGCAGTCCTAAAAAATACAAACCTAAGGTTGTGCCACTCAGCACAATCAAAATTTGCAAGCAATACATAAAAACTGCATTGGACTGAAAGGACTGAAACCACTGACGAAGATTGTTCACGATGTAATAGTCTAGGCTTAGTTTTATTTTGGTTTTAGCCTGAACTTTTTTCAGGGCACTGTCAATTTAATGCGGTGCTCCATTGCATCAAATATTCACCTATGACAATAAAAATGCAGCAGAGCATGGCTCCGCTGCATTGTGTATAAGTTGAAACTTATCCACAGATACGAGGTCAGAACACTGTTTTATTCACAGTGCAAAGGCGATAGCCTTATTTAATCACGCCACAGGCGATACGGTCACCGCCACCGCCAAGTGGTTTAGGGGTGTCTGAATAGTTATCACCCCCTGCATGTACCATCACCGCTAAGCCCTCAACGTCAGCTAAACTTAAGCGAGGAGCGAGTAAATTGACTTTTGCATTACCTGCCGAGTCGACATTCAAGATCGGTAAATCACCCATATGGCCATTGAGTGGTGTGCCGTGGTTTGGTGCTTTTTCTGGGTTAAAGTGTCCCCCAGCCGCTAAAGCAGCCACAGGTTTTCCTTCTTTTTCAGCCACATCACACGAACCTTTTTCATGGATATGAAAACCGTGTGGGCCGGGTGGAAGTTGAGTCAAATTGGTTTGAATCGCTAAACCAACAGGGCTATCAATAAAACGAATGGTGCCAATTTTTTGTCCTACACCTGCAGTTGAAACAGCGTGTACATCGACGTCTTTGACCATCGTATTGGTTTCAGTGGGTGTAGTGGTACATGCCACAGTCCCTAAACCGATTAAAGTCACAAGTGCGCTTAATTTGAAAGCAGAAGACAACATGTTGGGTCCTTTTTTCCTTAAAATTCAGAACCATTCAAACAAAGGCTGGACTTCGGTTCAATGTTGTCCGTACAGCGTTTTTGTATCTGACATAAAAAAGCGCATACTTTCGAGGAAAGCATGCGCTCAAGTCATCTCGCTGAACTTATTTTTTGGGCGTATCTAAAGGCTCTTCAAGAGGATCATAGGCCAATGTCGCTTTTGGCATCATTAGGGGGTCATTGACTTGTTCATGTAGCCATTCGCGCCAAATGGCTAACAGTACCGCTAGAATCACGGGGCCAACAAATAAGCCGACCATACCAAAGCTGGCTAAACCACCCAATACACCAAACATGATGAGTAAGAATGGAATTTGAGTCGCACCTGAGATCACCAATGGGCGGATCACATTGTCTGCCGTGCTGACCACGCAAACCCCCCATACCATCACTCCAATCGCTTCAATAGTCTGCCCTTGAGAGAATAACCATAAAGACACGGCACTATATGCCACAGGAGGGCCAAAAGGAATGAGTGCAAAGATAAAGGTTACAATGGTCAGTACCATTGGGTTTGGGACACCAGCAACAAAATAGCTTAGGCCTGCCAAGAGTGCTTGCGCAATTGCAGTCAGACCAACCCCATAGACCACAGCACGTGTTGTTTCAGAAATGGTGTCTAAATAGTGGTGGATACGTGGGCCAATCACCATCTCCAGCGCTTTACTGACCTGATTTAAAATGGTCTGGCCGTCACGATAGAAGAAGAATAACGACATCACCGCAAAACAGAGTTTAAAAATATTTTTACTGATTTCACTCAGCACCAAACGACCATAATTTAAATGGCTTTGAAACCAGCCTGAGACATTTTGTACAATACTGTTCGGATCGGTGTTGATTTCTTTTAAAGTACGGGTGACTTCTTTACCAATAATGGGCAAGTCCCGAATAAATTGAGGGACATCTAAATGACCTGAGAACACTTGTCTTTGCAGTTCATAAAACAGATTACGGCCTTCATGTTGCAGCATAAAAATGGCAAAGGTCAGCGGGATACCGACAACTAACACCACCATACTGATCATGATGGTGGCGCTTAAGGTTGGACGCGGTCCACAGAGTTTCTGTACTGAGTGATATAAAGGCCAAGTGATGTAGGCAATAATCGCAGCCCAAAGCACAGGTACAATAAAGTATTTCAGGACTTGAAAGCTCAAATAGAACAGAATAAAAATCAGTCCAAATAACAATACTTTTTGTAAGGCTGGTGCGTATCGTTGCACGGTATTCACTGCTATATCTCTAAGGTCAAAGTCATATTAACTGAAAAAAATGCGCACGAGAACGTACCCTTGGTAAGTTCTCGTGAATAACCGATTATAAATAGGGAATAGTCCCATTTTATCTATAGCAAAATATTTTAGAACCAAGCACTTGGGTCATCGACAATGGCGTTGAGCAACGGTTGCCATTGGCTTTGAATGGAGAGGTAATTCTTTTGTGTTTTATCAAATACGCTTAAACCTTGCATTGCCAATTGGCCATATGCAGTACGTTCTGAAATCCACGCTACAGGTTGCTGTTCAATTTTCGCAAAAAAATCTTGGATGTCTTTGGCACTGGCACTGTTGGCTTTGACCCGATTGGCCAAAAGCAAAATTTGCACTTTGCCTTTACGAATACGTTTAATGTCTTGTAAATGCTTTAAAAAACGACGGGTACTGTCAATATCAAAAAATGAGGGTTGTAGTGGGGTCACAATCGCGTGTGCTTCACTGACCAGTTGTTCGGCATGCTCACCAGACAGTGCACCCGGCGCATCGATAATTAAATATTCAATGTTTTTAGGTACTTCACCAATCGATTTCTCATGGCGCCAATCTAAACTTTGAATATGCGCTACTTGTTCTGGACGCTGTTTTAACCACTGACGAGCAGATTTTTGATTATCGGCATCGGCCAAAGCCACTTTATAACCTTTTTGTGCGAGTGCCGAAGCTAAATTGATTGCGGTTATCGTTTTGCCACAGCCACCTTTTTGGTTGGCGATTAATATCGTTTTCATGACCTTAAATGATTTTATTCTGCTCACCCCTAGCATATCATTCTTTTGTGTGTCGGATATGACACCAAACCAAAGTTGTAAGTTTAAATCTTGCTACCTGTAGCACAAAATTAGGAAAGAACCATGTCCATATGGATGGCAATGTTGATCGGTGCAGCAATTGGTGTGGTCTTGACCACCTTTATTTTAAGTCACAGCCGAAATGGACGCATCAAAGCAGAATATGAGCGCTATATTGCCGAATTAGAACTAGAGCATCAGCAGGCTTTAACCCATGCACAAAAGCGCAGTGTCAATACCAGTCGTGCAGTGCTCAAAGGCAAAATGGCGGAGCAACTGGCACCGATTATGCCGCAGTTTGAATACTTACCTAGTGATGCTAAGTTTTTGGGTGATCCTGTCGACTATGTGGTCTTTGATGGTTATACCGACCTGCGTGATGGTGAGGGGAGAGCAGAAGATATTGAAATTGTTTTGATAGATATTAAAAGCGGTGGGGCGAGGCTGACCAAAGGACAAGTTGCTATTGCACAAGCGATTCAAGCTGGGCGAGTTCGTTTTGAAACGGTCCGCATCGACTTCGATACGATCGAGTAAGCTTGGCGATGTGCACCCATGAAAGTATCTTGCTTGATATAGAGCAGGTGCTTTCTACATGACTATGATAGCCCGTCACTTGAGTATGGCTTTTGAGCGCGTGCAAAAAACATCAGTTGTCCGAGTTTCGGAATACCTTCGGCATAAAAGTAGTGCTGTTCTATCATATTAAATCCTGCTGCTTTTAAGGCCTGTTCAATATTTCGATTGAGATGGCAGCCATCGGCTAAACGCTTTTGTACAGGCGTGAGTAAGTGTTGTAGGCGCTGAATATAAAGGTTATTTGTATTTAATACGTGCTCCACCACATGTAAGGTGCCACCCGGTTTGAGCACCCGTAATATTTCCGCCAAAGCCTGTTCTAGCTCAGCAATACTACACAGTGTCCATGTACTGACTACATGCTCAAGGCTATGGTCAGCAAAAGGCAGCTTTTCCGCACGGGCTTGTACATGATGCACTTCAAATGCTGCTGCTTGTATCCGCTCTAAAGCCAAATGATAAATTTCAGGGCTGGGTTCAAGGGCAAAGACGGTATCGACATTTTGATAAAAGGGCAGATTTAGCCCTGTACCAAAACCAATTTCCAATACCTCTCCCTGAATTGGCAAAAGCAGTTCGCGGCGTTTGTCCATTAAGCTTGGTACTTGCATGACCTGATTCAGGACATGTGGAAAGATGTGTTGTTGATAGTATTTATAAAGCATGATTGTTTTTTGGGGCTCTGTTCTTCAGCTCTAGCCTAACTGAAAAGTGCTGTGGCTAAAAGTAGACTGCATAATTCATTCATAATGTTACTAAGTTCATAAGCTTCTTTTCAGGAAACTGGACTAAGATGAAATTGTTTCGTATTTTCCTAGGTCGATGGGAATGAGGTTTGCAATGAAATCTAAATTTATCCTGCTCAGTTTACTCAGCAGTTTGCTGTTACCCATCAGTGCAAGTGCCACTGTAGATTACAACATTGCCAAAGGTTTAGCACCGACCTCTAAAGATCAATCGATTTCGGTATTGAAACCGTTTAAAGGTGATTTTCGAATTTTAGGTTCTAAAATGTATTCGGATGATGCACAAGCGAAATTCTCCCCGATTGACTACGCCGTGAGTTGGGGGTTATTTGCTGAACCTGAAATTGCACGCCATATTACCGTGAATCAATACGACCGTTATCTCAACTGGAAAATCGATCGTTTGCCTGTGCCTGCCGAGAAAGCCATGCAAATGGTGTCGAATATGCACATTATTCCAGCCAACCCAGAAATTGCTAAACAAATTAAACACGTGAAACGCGGTGATTTGGTTCGTTTAAAAGGTGAGTTGGTTGAAATTAAAGACAAAGATATGGTCTGGACCTCATCCTTAACCCCGACCGATACTGGGGATGGTGCGTGTGAAGTATTTCGGGTCAGCTCAATCCAATGGATCCAACGGGTAAAGGGGTAAATTGGAAGTAGCGCTTAGTTACTTCATCGTGCTGCTTTAATATTTGCTAGGCGATTAACACCCATATAAATTCTTGCTCCACGTGAAACCTATTGGTCAAATCTGTGGATGCTTATAGGTGTATCAATGTTAATAGTATTTATAAGTATCTAATAATAAAATTAATATTGTATTTTTAAACCACGTTCAAGTTACTTGAACGTGGTTTTTTATCTTTATTTTGCAGTTAATGCCGTACCGTCAAACTCAATACCGTCCCATCCATTCAACATAAACTGACGAATATTTTGATGATCTGTTGCATCAGGTGTGGCTAAAACAGAGGCATAGTGTTCTGCAAATAGGCTTAAAGTTTGCGCTTGATCGAGGCCTTGAAGCTGTGCAAACGAAAACACTTTTGCGCTGCCTTGGTTTTCAGTTGACGCATTGTGCTGTAAACCATTTTTAAATGCAGTTGGTGTATGTGTATAGGCTGCTTCAATAAAAGCCAATACATCTGAAAATTTTGCTTCGCCCGCTGCAAGCTGAGCCAATAATACCTGTGCCATGCGTCTATTTCCGACTAAATTTATATCCACATCATACCCAAAAAGTGTGCTCTTGTGAGTTTTTGCCTGAGAGAAAACCTTCTGTTTTGCATGAAGAACGAGTGCTAGTGATTTTGGGAATCTATATTGTATTGGTCATAGAGCACATTAGGGGAAGTAAAGATATTCGGCGATGCTAGGTTTAATATCCCATGTAAAGCATGTGTGAGTTTGAATGCTAGTGTTCACTTTTGAGAGTGAGACAATAAGATATGTAGGGATCAACAACCGATGTTGAAAAACCTTGAAGTGCGAGGATTGATTCAGGTTTAATAGCATTATAGTTGATGAACTGTGGATAACTTCGGACTTATCCATACCGCATTTTGTAAAGAATAGGATAGGTCAATGAATTGGATCTTGGTGGCAATGGGGGGCGGAATAGGTGCCTGTTTACGCTACGGTGCAGGATTATGGTTGTTTAAACCGAGTATGAGTTTTCCATGGCCGACATGGTGGATCAACATCATCGGTTGTTTTGCTGCGGGTATTTTCTTTGCATTCAGCCAGAAGTTTCCAGTACTGCAACAAGAAGCACGTTTATTTTTGATGGTGGGCATACTGGGCGGTTTTACGACATTTTCTAGTTTTGGCCTCGAAACTTTTCAGTTATTTAGACAGGGGCAAACAGTCCTGGCTTTGAGTTACGTCCTGTCGAGCTTAGTGGTGGGTGTCATCGTGCTTGGGATCGGATTTTATCTGTTGGATAGTGTGCTTAAACATTAAGAAAAAAAAGATGGTCAAAATAGGAACCAGAAAAGAATACATAAAAAAGAAGCCTAAGCTGGAGGAGGTCTTAGGCTTCTTGATATCTTTACTATAACGCGTATAGCTTAAAGAAAAATGAAATTATTGTGAGCGTTTGAAACGCGCGAAACGTTTATTGAAGCTTGCAACACGACCTTCATTACTGGTTTGACGTTGTTCACCGGTATAAAACGGATGTGAAGCACTTGAGATATCTAAACTGACGTAAGGATATGTCTTGCCTTCATGCTCACGAGTTTGATGACTTTGTAAGGTACTGCCAATCACGAAAAACGCGTCGGCATTGGTGTCGTGGAACAGAACTTCACGATACTCTGGATGAATATTGGCACGCATAGACTTCTCCTTAAATATACTATATTGAAATGTTATAATATAACAATAAAGAAGTCAAAATAAACCCAGTGACTTTATGTAACTGGGTTTATTGAGTTGTAGCGATTTTATCGTGCCCGCAGTTCTTATTTAGGCAGGAGGTGGCACCAACTCTTCAAATAGATCATTGAGGTTGTCGTGTACTTTGAGATGAATCAGGTTCCAATAATGTCCTGAGATTGTACGATTGACCATTAGTGTATCGGGGGAGGGTTTAAACACATCCCAATATTTTAGCGATGGTTTGACCAGTTCAATGCCATCATGATGCGCTGAGTTTTCGGCAAAGTCATACAAAGTGGTCAGTGGACGCATGAGCACTTCTAACCATGCTTCATACAGTTCGGCAGGAAATTTGCCTTGCTCAGACATGGAGTGCAAAGCGGTCAGTTGCTGTTCCATGGCCAAGATATTACTGTCGCGCGCTGCTTGAATCAGCTGCTTAAAATGCATCACGATTTCAGTCGATAGGGTTTTTACACCGCCGTAGTCATATACGATCACGCTACCATCTTCACGAAAGGCAAAGTTGCCCGGGTGGGGGTCGCAGTGGAAGCGCTTTAAGAAGAAAATCTCACGCCCAATGGCACGAAATAAACGACGGCCCAGTTCATTGCGCGTGTCTTGTGACCATGTACTGGCAGTTTCAATGCTTTCGCCGTGCTCCAAGCTTAAGGTTAAAATATGGCGGCTTGAATAGTCTTTGTAGACTTGAGGAATAATAATTTTAGGGTCTAAAGCTTGATGAAAGGTACGTGCGACCTCTAAGTTTTGGGCTTCTATTTGATAGTTCAGCTCGTTGTCTAAACTGTCTTGAATTTCTTTAAAGAGTTGATCTTGCAGCTTACGGTCAATTTTAAGTACACCCATTAGGCGTAGCGCTAAACGGACTTGTTTTAAGTCGCTTTCACAGGCTTCTTCCACACCCGGATATTGAACTTTAACCACAACCTGTTCACCACTCGGTAAAGTGGCTTTATGCACTTGACCAATGGAGGCTGCGGCAAAGGGTTGTTCATCAAAGGCGGTAAATATTTGATTGAGCGGTTTGCCGAGTTCTTTTTCAACTTGAGCTTTGATCTCTTGAAAAGGCATCGCAGGCGCTTGGCGTTGTAATTTACTAATTGCACGTGCCACTTCAGGCGGAAAAATGTCTTTGTATTGAGATGCAATTTGCCCGACTTTCATCACGGCACCTTTCATTTCACCTAAGGTGTCTGCAATTTGAAGTCCAATGTCCTGAAAAAGCTGACTGCGCGCCGCATTTTTTTTATCTTCATCGGCATTGAAGTTTTTAATTGAATTGGTCACAGTTTTGGTTGCGATACTTGCCGTCATGCTGGCAAGTTTCATAAAGCGACGACCGGGCGTACGAGTCGTATTTGCCATGCGATATTCCTCGGGGCATCTTCATTACATCTCAGATTTGATCATAGGCGACAAATGCAAAACTGCCTACTTTAAATTGTTAAGCTGATGTTTCTATTTAAATAATAGTGGTCAATTGAGTGAATTGCACACAAGATGTCGCTGCATTTAAAAATCGCGTTACACTGTGCGAAAAAATTTGAGTAAGAAATAAATGAAAGTTTATCGTTATTTTACAGGCAAGGACGATGTGCATTTTTGTGCGCGTGTCACCAAAGCACTGAATGAAGGTTATAGCCTGTATGGTTCACCCACCATGACCTTTAATGGTAGTGAGGTGATCGTGGGGCAGGTGGTGGTTAAAGACGTTGAGGATGAAAGTGAAGTGCCACAAGGTCTGAAAGACGCTTTGGCACAGCAGTAAAATAGCTGGAATAGGAGAAGAAACGGCCTCCTTCCTATTCAGTGCCATGCATGACTTATGGATAGTCCTGACTGAGGCGTTTATTGTTGTTATAAAGTCTGAGCAAGAGCAGGGCACACGCCACGCTTAAACCGACAATCAGTCCAATCCAAACACCTGCTGCACCTATGTTGGTGTAGCGTGCCAAATAGATACTGACTGGGAAAGCCACGATCCAATAGGCGACCATGGTGATCCACATTGGGCCTTTGGTATCTTGCATGCCGCGTAAACAGCCTGCGGCACTAATTTGCCAAGCGTCCATCAGCTGGTAGGCGAGTGCGAACAGCAGTAAATACATCGCAACTTCTGATACTTCATGATCCGAGGTATAAATCGCCACAATTTCAGGACGAAACAGTGCAATCAGCAGCATGGTCATCAGTGCCAAAACTGTACCTGTCGCCAGTCCGAGTTTTTGCACCTTTCGCATAGCCTCCCAGTTTTTTTCGCCATAGTAGGTCCCAACACGAATGGTTAAGGCGATGGCAAGGGACATCGGAATCATAAACAACTGAGAGGTGACCGACATCGCAATTTGATGCGCCGCCACAATGGTTTCACCCAATGGACTGAGAATAATTGCAGCGGTACTAAAAATACTGACTTCGAAGAAAATAGCTAAGCCAATGGGTAGACCAAGTTTTAAAATACGTTCGATCCAATAGCGATCCATCTTCTCCCAAGTGCTAAACACTTGAGTTTTTTGATACGCCGAGGCTTTAAAAATGTAAGTGGCTAAGGTGAAAAACATGATCCACTGTAAAATCGCAGTGGCAAATCCGCAGCCTGCTGAACCGAGTGCTGGAATCGGGCCGAAACCACACATAAAGACAAAGTTCAGGGGAACCAAAAGAACCAAGGCCGCTAAGCTAATGACGGTCACAGGACGTGGATGGCCGAGTGCCTCAGAGTATCCACGCAGTGCTGCATACATAGTCACCGCAGGCATGCCAAAGCCAATGGCATGTAAAAATAGGCTGGCTTTAGGTAGTAAGTTTGCAGGAACACCCATGAGGGGCAATAACAGCGGCATGGCTTGTAAAATTAAACCCGCAATGCTCCCCAAAATAAAGGCCACCCACAGGGATTGACGAGCAATAGTGGCGATTTTTTCAGGGGTGCGTGCGCCATTGGCTTCCGCCACCAACGGCGTTGTCGCAATCATGATGCCACTGAATAGCAACATCACTGGTATCCATAAACCGACACCGACGGCAATTGAGGCTAAATCGGTAGGGGATAAATGCCCCGCCATGATGGTATCAATTAACCCGAGACCCGCTTGAGAAAACTGCGTGATCAGGATGGGCAGCATTAACACCAATAACTTTTTTAATTCGAAACGATGGGACGTGATTTTATTTGTAGTCGACACAAAAATTACTCATATTCATCATGTGCTTGGTCTAAATAAATTCAGCGTTGTAAAGTGAGAAGCACACCAATAAAAATTACGACGCCACCAAGTAAACGCTGCCAATTGACAGGGGTTTTTTCGGTACCAAGTAGACCATAGTGGTCAAAAATCATCGAGGTCAGGATTTGTCCAAAAATAACCAAACCTGAAAACGTGAGAAAGCCTAATTTAGGCGCAGTATAGATGCTTATACTGATGGCATAAACCCCTAAGCAACCACCGAGCCATAAGTACCATGGAATATTGGAAAAATCATGTAACTGCGGTTTGTCCACAGGTTGGAGTACAACCAAAAGTGCTAAAACGCAGGTTCCAATGAAGAAGGATAACAATGCGGCTTGTAGTGGAGAGTAAAAATATTCTCTGAGCTGTGTATTCAGCGCCGTTTGAAAAGTCATAGCGATGCCAATACCAAAGGTCAGTGGTAGCATAAACAGCAAGTGGCTCGATATTTTCATCATTTTAAACCATTCATTCTTCTTGTCTTTTTATCAGTCTAATCCAAATAGACACAGATTTCATAAGTGTCTTGATGCAGTCATGTTAAAATATGCAAGATTACCGCTGTGCTTTAGAGTCTCTTCCTTGACTGATTTACATCCTGCAAATATTCCGTTGTCTTTATATATTCACATGCCGTGGTGTGTGCGCAAGTGTCCCTATTGCGACTTTAACTCGCATGCGGTGCCAGATGGCAAACTGTCTTTAGATCTAGAGCAAGAATATTTACATGCTTTGGTGGAAGACTTTAAAACTCAACTTGAGTTTACTCAAGGGCGTCACATTCATAGTGTGTTTATTGGCGGCGGAACGCCGTCTTTGATTTCAGCACAAGGGTATCAATGGTTATTTGCACAGCTAAAAGCATTACTGCCTTTTGAGGCGGATTGTGAAATTACCTTAGAAGCCAATCCAGGAACAGTTGAACATGACCCTTTTGCCGATTATTTGGCGGCAGGTATCAATCGGTTATCGATAGGGGTGCAAAGTTTTAACACGGAACATTTAACCAAGTTGGGACGAATTCACAGTAACGCCGATGCGATTTCAGCAATTGGCCTTGCGCGTGATGCAGGCTTTCAGCGAATTAATGTCGACCTCATGCATGGTTTACCTGAACAGACTTTAGAACAAGCTTTACTGGATTTAAAGCTGGCCGTGGACAATGGTGCAACCCATATTTCATGGTATCAACTCACGATTGAACCGAATACTGTGTTCTTTAGAACCAAGCCTGTCTTACCTGTGGACGATGTGCTTGAAGAGATTCAAGCCCAAGGTGAAGCTTATTTAAAAGCACAGGGTTTTATTAATTATGAAGTTTCGGCATGGCGTAAAGAGCAACCTTCCGCACATAATTTGAATTATTGGCAGTTTGGCGACTATTTAGCGATAGGGGCAGGTGCACATGCCAAAGTGACCCAGCCAGATGGGGTTTATCGGTTCCAAAAAACTCGTTTACCCAAAGACTATTTGGCGAAAGTCCCTGCGGAGCATGTACAGTTTAAGCGAATTGAAGCCGACGAACTTCCATTTGAATTTATGATGAATGCTTTGCGTTTAAATGATGGGGTTGCAGCTGAATATTATGCGCAGCGTACAGGTTTGAATCTGGATAGTTTGGCTGAAACGTTAGACTCACTACGCAGTCGAAAATTAATGGTGGATGATGCCATACGCTTAGCATGTACCGAGCAAGGGCATGTATTTTTAAACTCAGTGTTGGAAGAATTTATCTAAGTTTTATAAAGCCATGCTTGTGTGAGTTGCCATCATGGCTTGAGTGAAGATCTCAAGCCAATTTTTTAACTTGGATGATTACTTAAATGGCATTCGATCAAGCCAAGAATTCCAATTAGTATAACCATCATCAAAGCCGATATATTTCAACATCACCAGTGGGACTAGCATACTGAAATTAGCATAATATTCTGACATTTCGAGTTTTATATATGTTCCATTTATATTTGGCTCACATTCCAATTTTCCATTATGAAATAAAGCATTGCGTAAATGGGTATATGTGGAAACGGATTGTGTTAAATTTTTGACATTGTCTTGAGATATATCAAAGTTATATGGCTTAAGAAATTTTGCAATAGGAGTGGAGACATTCTTTGAATCATAATCATCAAGATGATATCGACTTAATGATTCTAATGCAGAAAAAAGCAGATAATAATTTACATCAATGAAGCTCTCACTGCCTCTAAACGGCTCTATAGATTTAAAAAAAGCACTACGAAAAACTCCTTGGTTTTGGTCAGACTCTTTCAATTTATTGAGAGCTTTTTGTATACAATCTTTTCTAGATTCAGGGCTAACTGTATCTCTTAAAATCAAAGACCCAATACCATTTAATCGTCCAATAAAAGTAATTTTTAAGGGATAGTCTTGATCTAATGTTTGATCGGTTTCATGCGGGCGTAAGGGATGGGTAATAATCACATTCTTTTGATCAATAAAAGATAAGATACCCTGTAAATCAAAAATTAAAGTGTGTTGATTTAAAATTTGATTTTCATCTATTTCAAGAAATCCCGTTAAATGATAATGATCTCGATCTGCGGCTAATTTTTTAACTTCTCTATGGTTTTGTGAGCGTGGGATCAGTTTGAAACCCTTTAATTCAGCAGTTTTTGTAATTTCATATCCGTAGATACCATAAGTGATCATTGATTAATCCTGAGTATTTTTAGATTTTTATGGAAGTCTTAAAATTTATAATAAGATGAATTCTATTTAATTTGTACGAATTAGCTTACATCAATTCCCGCTTTTTGCGCCTATACGCCTGCATGTAAGTTTTTTAATATAGAACCATAGAGAGCAGGATGCTCCAATAGAATAACAATAAAGATCAGCTCAAGGACGAAGGTATGACTCCTGTCGTACCTCAGCACTTAATACGAAAAACCCCGACAGGATGTCGGGGTTTTTTATTGTCCAAATGTTTATCTTGTCATATAGGCAAGCTTATATTTACATCTTAAAACAGAGCCACGTTGAAACTTTGTTATGCTGAATAAATGAGCTGTGGTACAGAACTCTAGGTTTCGTAAAACTGAAAATAACCAAGCAATAATAAAGGAGAATCAGCATGGCACAGACCAGTCAAGACCGTAATCCAAGCCCTGATTTAGCTGAAGATAATGCGTTTTTTCCATCACCTTATTCACTTTCCCAATAGATGTCTTTCATAAATCATTTTTTACTCAGCTCCAAGTTGTAGATTCCAGCGATTAAATTGAATCTCAAACCAAGCCTTTTACCTCTATTTCGATAACGCTCAGCAAGAATTTTGAAGGTTTTCAG